>JAEEUJ010000194.1 GCA_016290515.1 Clostridiaceae bacterium | reverse complement strand
GTTGATTTTTTTGCCTGTCTGTGTTACAATACTTATTGTAATACCTAAACCTGACTTTAGGTCAAGCTTTATTTTGAAAAGAGGTTAATTATGTATACGATAGGACAGGTTTCGGAGATGTTCGGTCTTCCGATATCAACGCTCAGATACTACGATAAGGAAGGACTTTTCCCGAATATGGAACGGCAGTCGGGTATCCGCAGATTCAGTGAAACCGAAATTGAAGCGCTTCGCGTTATTGAGTGCCTGAAGGCAAGCGGCCTTGAAATCAGGGATATCAGGCAGTTTATGGTCTGGGTGACCGAGGGTCCGTCAACCTATGATAAGCGCAAGGCGTTGTTTGAGGCACGAAGGGAAGCAGTTGAGACTGAAATCGAAAAGCTTCAGAAAATGCTCGATATGGTGAAATTCAAGTGCTGGTATTACGAAACCGCAATTAAGGATGGTAACGAGGACGCTCTTAACAAAATGCTCCCCGACAGTCTTCCGCCCGAAATCCAGAAGCTTTACGACAACGCTCATAAATAAAACGTACCTGAAAATTAACGGATACCGTCGCGGTATCCGTTGTTTATGCTTATTCTTCCCCTGCGGTCAGCAGGTAGTTGAAATGCATTGCCATTTTCATTATTGTCAATCTTTTACAATTATGATATTATTGAATTACAGAGTTGTCATTTGTTTCGGGAGGTGCTTTATGGAATATATCAAGTATATTTTTCTTGCGGTATTTATCGTCTCAACCGCGATACATCTTTACGCTTCAATAAAGAAGGACTCAAAGAAAAGGAATATCACCAAGCCCTTTATACTGCTGTCGCTTTTAGGCTTCTATATCTTTGCGGCGCGCGAGATTTTGCTTTTTATTATTCTTGCGCTTTTCTTCAGCTGGCTGGGCGACGTGCTGCTTATTCCCAAGGGTACGAAATGGTTCACTGCGGGCGGCATTGCCTTTATGATAAGCCACGCATTCTTTATAGCCGGCTACAATAAGGATGTCGTATTTTCCGCTATCCCCGTGTGACTGATTATACTGCTCGCGGCGTTTTTCATAGCGGCGGTTACGTTTATTTTCTCGAAGCTCAAGCCTCATCTTCCCAAGGCGCTGTTTTACCCGATGTTTCTCTATCTCTTAATAAACGGCGCGATGAACTGTTTTGCGATTTTCAGGCTTGTCAGCAATCCCACGCCGTCAACGATAATCACGGCGGTCGGCGCGGCGCTGTTCTTTGTTTCTGATTCGAGTCTGTTCTTCGTGCGCTTCAACAAGGAAAGCAGGCTCAAAACTCACTTTGTCGTTATGCTCACCTACTCAATCGGAGAACTTCTGATTGTACTGGGCTTATTATAAAAGGAGGTTAACTTGTTATGAAATACTATCTTTATAATTCAAAGGCTAACAACGGCATCAAGCCGAACGTACCCGCTGGCACCGAGCTTATCGACGCGGTAGGTATGGATTACCCCGAGTATCTAAAAGGTCTCACGCCCGACGACGAGGTTGTGCTCGTCGGCGGCGACGGCACACTCAATTACTTCATCAACGCGGTTAAGGGCGTTGAAATCAAGAACAACGTCTACCTTTTAGGCAGCGGCACGGGCAACGATTTCTTCAACGATATCGGTCATAAGGCGGGCGATGAGGTACTTATCAACAAGTATATCGAAAACCTTCCCACCGTCCGCGTAAACGGTATGGAAAAGCTCTTTATCAACAATATGGGCTTCGGTATCGACGGCTACTGCTGCGAGGTCGCGGATCAGATCAAGCAGAAAAGTCCGCAGGAACAGATCAACTACTCGGGCATCGCTATCAAAGGACTTCTTTTTCACTTCAAGCCCTGCCATGCGGAGGTTACCGTTGACGGCAAGAAATACGAATTTGACAACGTTTGGATTGCACCGACTATGAAGGGCAAGTTCTACGGCGGCGGTATGAAGATGGCGCCCGATCAGGACCGTTTTTCGGACAAGGTGACGGTTGTGGTTTATCACTCGAAGTCTAAGCTCAAGGCACTCATGGCGTTCCCGTCCATTTTCAAGGGTGAGCACGTTTCGAACACGAAAATGGTAAAAATATTCACGGGCAATAAGATTACGGTGCGCTTCTCGCGTCCGTGCGCTGCGCAGATTGACGGCGAAACCGTACTCAACGTAAAGGAATATATAGTCGAACAGCCGTAAATATCAGATACAGTAAAAACCCCGAAGCGATTGCTTCGGGGTTATCTTTTTATTAACTGTTAAGCATTATGCTGCCTGTTTTTTCTTTTTAGTTGCAGTCACACAGATTGCAGTTGCAAGTGCGCCGAGTGCAATACCTGCGCCGCCCGTTAGAGCGAGCGTACCGCCCGTAAAGTTAGAGCCGGCGGTGTTTGAAACGCTGCTGTCGGTTTTGAAGAAAACAAACACACTTTTTGCGCTGTTGTTCCAGTCGTAAAGGCTGCTGTTAAGGTTGAACGCCGCATTCGAGCCGAACATATGAATACCCGTGCTGTAGCCTGCCGGAACGGTTGTGCTGTCAACGACAACCCTGAGCGATGAAGCGAGAATCGGCTCCATAGCCTCGTTCTTAACCGCATACAGAGCAAGCCACTGCTTGCCGACATCGCCGTTCATATCGGCGCATGTGCCGAGCATATTGTAGAATTCGGCGTCTGCGCTTCTGTTACATTCAGCCGCCTTGTAATATGCCGACTGATTTTTAAGTATTATTTTTTCGCCCTTTATGTTGTAACCGATTATATCCTTTTCGTCAACCATATAGTGCGGAACGGGTGTGAATTCAACATTATAGTAAGCCTTCATATCCATGTACGAAAGATAAACGGTAATTGCCGACAGAACTACAAAAGCAACACCCAGACCTACCGAAATCTTTGCGCAGGTCATATTCTTTGCGCCGTACATCTGCTGATACTCGACGTTGGTGTGAGTCGTTGTCAACTCCTTGAACATAGTCGGAGAGGTGGGGTCATATACCATACAGGAGTGCGTAAAGGTCGGTTCAAC
>JAEEUJ010000036.1 GCA_016290515.1 Clostridiaceae bacterium | reverse complement strand
AAAGTATAAATATCGTCAGCGCTGTCGTTCCATTTAAGCGTTAAGCTGTAGCCGCTTCCGTCGGAAGCGCTTGAATCGGCGCCCACGTTGCCGTTGGCTGTAATGATACCGCTGTTAAAGCTTATGCTGCCCGCCGAGCCGCCGCCGATAGCCGAAGCTCCGACGCCGCTGTCAACGGTTACCGTACCGCCGTTGATATTGATGTTACCTGCCGAAGCGCCGCCCTGTCCGCCGATACCCGCATCATTGTCGTCGGGTGCGAAAACAGTAAGTGCGCCCGAACTCGTTTCGGCGTAAACGTTGAGCGTTGCGCCGACGGGAACGGTTATGCCCTTGACCGCTTCGAGCGTTGCGCCGTCGCAAAGCAGGAGATTAACCGTACCGCTTACCGTCATTCTGTCGCTGACTGTTACGTCGTCCGTAACCGCATACCATGCGTCTGAAAGATTGGTCATATCGGCTGTAAGCGGATAGTAAGCCGTGCAGGTCTGCGAGTTGCCGTTTTCGTCCTTATAGTCAATGGGATCGAGCGCAAGCCAGCCCGCCGTAAGAACCGTGTCGCCGTATATCGGAGTTGTGAAGTCAAATACTGCGCCGCCTTTAAGCCAGCCGCTGAGGGTGAAGCCGTACTTTGTCGGAGCCGCAGGCTCGGTTGCATACTGACCGTTCTTAACCGTCTGCGCCGCTGCAAGTACGGTTACGCCGTCCTCGTCGAAGAAGCTGACTGTAAAATCAATATCGGGAATGATTGTTTCGCCTGCAATATTTGAATCAGTAGCAACCGTATCGGTGCCGCTTATTACAAAGTCCTTTGTAAATGTTACGCTGCCGTTATAGCTGCCAGAGGTAATGCTGTCGGAAGCGTTTGTCCAATTCAGTTCAACGGCGCAGTTCGGGTAAGAAATGTTATTCGCCGCGCCGATACCGCCGGTTGAAGCGTCGATATTGCCGCCGTTGATGACTATCAAAGAAAGGTCCTTATTATAACCGCCTCCGATTGCAGCCGAATCGTTTGAGCCATGAGCTATAATCGTACCGCCGTTAATGGTTATGGGCTGTGTTGCATACGTAGCGGCAGAACCGCCTATACCGGCATTGTTTCCGCCGGTTGCGTTAATCGTACCTCCGTTAATTACTATTGAGCTGTAATAACCCGAGAACGAGCTTCCGATACCGGCGCCGTTGCTGTTACCTGTTGCATTAACGGTACCGCCGTTAATGGTGATGTTCGTATCGGAATTTGCAGAACTGAAGCCCGAACCGATACCGGGCGCGCTGGTACCGCCCCTTGAGTTAACGGTACCGCCGTTGATTATAATGGTCTTTCCGGTTGCTTTTCTGCCGCCGCCGATACCTGCCGCGTAAGCGCCGCCCTGCGCGTTGATTACGCCGCCGTTAATTACTATTGTACCGCCTGTATAGTACGTTGATGAAGAATTACCGTCAGTACCAATAGCAGGGTTGTAATCGCCGGGTGAAGTGATTGTAAGCTCACCGTCCGAATTCGCCTGACCGTAAATGTTAAGCGTGTCAACTGAGTCAAGAGCTATACCTTTCGGAACTGTAATCTCGGCCCCGTCGCAAAGAATGAGATTAACCGTGCCGTCAAGTAAAATTCTCTTTGATATCGAAACGTCGCCCATGAATACGTACCAGCCGCTTGTCAGCGTAAGCTGAGTGTCGGTTGATTCGATAAATTCGTAATTACCCTGAGTTATTGTCTGAGTGTCGCCGTTTTCGTCAATATAGTCAATATCGCCGCCCGCTTCCCAATGAGCGCGAAGCGAGATATTGGCCGTAACGGGTGCCGAGAAATCGTAGGCAACGCCGTTAAGACGCCACTCGATAAACTTATAGCCGCTCTTTGTGGGATTATAAGGTCTTATTGCAGTACAGCCTGAGGCAATGCTCTGCTGTGGGAAAAGGATAGTCGAACCTGTTTCGTCAAAGAAACTGACACTGTAAACAACTCCGTCATAGGGAGCTATGGTATTGCCGTCGATATTTGATTTAACGGCTATGGTGTTTGTATTTTCAAGCACGAAGTTCTTAACGAAATTGACCGTGCCGTTGTAGTTGGTAGCGGTAATTCTGTCGGAAGCAGCCGACCAGCTCAGGTTTATATCCGCTTTACCTGCGTCGGTTCCGCCGCCGATACCGTAGTAAACGGTCGTTTCGTTTGTGCTTGTGTTCGTATATGTGTAAGCGTTGGCTGTAATATTACCGCCGTTGATGTTTATTGTAATTTTATTGGTAGCTACGTTGGAGCCGCCTATGGCAGCCGAATTACTGCCGCCGTTTGCCGTAACGGTACCGCCGTTAATTGTAACCGTACCGCCCGATGCGTTGCAGGCGCATCCGATACCGGCAGAGTTTCTGCCCGTAGCGGTAACCGTACCGCCGTTAATGACGATATTGCCCGCCGCACCGCCGTTGCCGCCGCCGATACCTGCACCATTGGTGTAAGCGGTTGCATTGATTATACCGCCGTTTATCGTAACGGTACCGCAGGAATAACCGCTGTCACCGCCTATGGCGGCGCAGTTGTTCTGAGCGTTCGCAACGGATAAAGTACCCGTACCGCCCGACTGACCGTAAATTGTGAGCGAGTTGCCGGAGTTAACGGCAATACCCTTCTGTACTGAGAATAAGCATCCGTCGGCAATAACGAGATTGACATCACCGCTGACTGTTATTCTGCCCGCAGCTGCGTTGTAGGTAAGATTAGAATCCACAACGTACCAGCCGCTTGTCAGCGTTGTAGGCATGGTAACCGAATCAAGCGCGGTATAGGCGTTTGCCGCAAGAGTGTGCGAAACGCCGTTGCCGTCAAGATAGTCGATTGACGAATTTGCCGTCCATACGGCGAGAACGTCTATATCGCTGCTGATAGCTGCATCGAAATTATAGGTTGAACCGTTCAACTGCCATTCAACAAATCTGTATCCCGCCTTACGGGGATTGTCCGGTCTTACGGGAACACCGCCCGGAATGACATCAACGGTATCTATAAGAGTTACGCCGTCATCATCATAAAGATTTACGTGGACGGCTGTCTGAGGATCAAACGCATAAATGGTCTGGCCCGCGATATAGTCGGGAGTGGCAAGAGCCGAACTTGTACCTACCCTGAAAGTTTTAAGAATTGAAATATTCGAGGAAGTGTAGCCGGTTGCATAAATACTGTCGGTCAAATCGGTCCAGCTCAAAACTGTTGACGAGCCGCCTATCGAACCGTTAGCCGTAACGTTACCGCCGTTGATTGAAACGACACCTACCGAGCCACGAAGCGTTACACCGGTACCGGTAACGTAAACTCCGTACTTACCGATAGCTTCACCGGTAGCGTTATTTGAGCCGCCCGGTCCGGGATTCGCCGTAACCGTGCCGCCGTTAATTGTGATATCGCCGCAGTTTGTAAGATAGCCGCAGCCGATACCCGCTGCATACTGACCGCCTGTCGCAGTAACGGTACCGCCATTAATCTCGACCGAGTTCCAATTGCCGCCCGTCGCGGTGCCGGTCTTTCCCGCACCGCCGATGCCTGCGGCGTTCGTACCGCCCGTTGCCGTAACGTTACCGCCGTTAATAACGAGCGAACCCGTACAGTTAGTAACTCCGTCCGAGTAATATGCGCCTATACCGGCAGAGCTGTCGCCGCCGACCGCATTAACCGTACCGCCGTTTATGGTAATACTACCTTGGCCGGTGATACCTGCCTTCTGGTAACCGCCTCTTGCATCAACGGTACCGCTGTTAATTACAAGTTGGCTGCCGGCCTCAACATAAATGCCGCTGACCGAGTTGTAGTTTCCGTACTTATAAGAATAAATCTTGCCGGTTCCGTCCGTCTGACCGTAAACGGTAAGCTTTGAGCCGGAAGTAATTCTTATTCCGTAGCAGGACAAGGTGCAGTCGTCGCAAAGTATGAACTTGACGTCGCCGCCGTTGACAAAAACCGAGCCGTAAGCCGTGTCGGCGTAAAACGTCTTGTTGCTATTGAGCACGTACCAGCCGCTGTTGCTGATTGTCCAGGAACTGCTGCCGTCGATTATCGTGTAATTGGTAACCGAGTATGTGTCACCGTTTTCATCGACGTAACTGACCGGGTCGAGAGCAAACGCCGAAAACGGAATGCACATTGCGATAAGCAATACCGATAACGCTATCGCAAGCGCTTTGCTGATATAACTGTTTTTCATAAACCTCACCTCAGAATTGTATTTCAAAGTATTATTCTACATAATAACTATAATAGAAAGAGTGTCCTGTATCAATTAGGACATTTGGGCAGGTTGGCTCTTTTCGGCAAAAAACAAATAAAAAATCCCCGATTTTCATCGGGGGTTATTTAAATTATAGCTCTTAAATTCCGTCGTCGGTATTTACATCTTCGTTAACGCCGAAAATCTTAAAAAGCTCGACACGGCTGTTTATACCGAGTTTTTTGTAAAGCTCCGAGGTATGATTCTTGACTGTCGATTCTGAAACGCCGAGCTCCCCTGCAATCTGCCGTCTTGTCTTTGCGGCGAGAAGAAGTATTGCAATTTCCTTTTGTCTGGGGGTGAGAGCGTATTCGCCGAATTTGTCCTGCTCGTCAACCTTTTCGCGGATAAGCTCCATATCGTTTGCGCTCAGCTGGGTTATCCATTTAAGCGAAAACAGCTGCTTATAACTGAACGGTGAAAGCATCAGAGCAAGCACCGTAAACACCATTACGGTGACAAGCATCGCTATCGGCGACAGCTCGGGATAAAAATCCTCGAAAAAGTCGTCGGAGAAGTAAAGTATCGGCGAAGCAATCGCAAAAATAAGCGTGCATTTTTTCAGCAGCTTATAGCTTGCAAAGCGCCGCTGAACGCAGGCAAGCATATAAATACTGAGCGGCCAGCCGATGTCGGCAAGTCCCGAAAAGAAATACTGAGGCTTGCGCGAGCCGATTTTGCCGGCAAAGACCGTGAACAGCGCCATCGCAACGGTGACGGCAAAAAAGAAATTCCAGACGTGCCACACGTTGAGCTTAAGCACAGTCATCATCAGCACAAGCACCGCACCCGCTATAAAAAGACCTGCCAGAAGGAATTTATATTCGGCACGGTTGTCCGAGTCAAGTATTCCCCACATATAGCCGTCAACGGTGAAGTACATCATAAAGTATGCCAGCGCCCAGTACATAGCCCCGGCGTCAGCTTTGTCCGAGGATTCCCTGACCTCAAGGTCCTTTTCCCTGAACATGATAAGGCAAATGCTAAGCGCAATTACAAGCAGCATCGGCAGCACTTGCGCCCAGAAAACGGGATTGGCGGTGTCGGCATCGATATAGCGCACAACCGCACATGAGAAGAACATTATTACCATTCCGACAAGACGCTCTGCATTATTGACGGCGAAGGCGAAGCCGCACCTTGCCGAGGTAACCGCACCGCCGAGTCCTGCGTAGGCAACTATTGCGAACACAAGCCTTAAGTCAGACTCGGGCAACAGTATGTACGGCACGAAGCCGAGCACCATCACCGACACCGAAGCCCATACGAGCGGCTTGAAGCGCTTTGACCACAGCAGCATTACAACAACCGAGGTAATACCGTGTACGGCGACGATTATCGTGCCTCCCGAAACGCCGCATACGTCCGCGCCCACGGGCATAAAGTGTCCGCGCACCGAAAACAGTATCAGCTCAAAGGCGTATGCCAGCATATAGCACATCCTTGACAAGCGGATACTTTTAAGATTTATCCCCTCGCGGGAATGCCACATTGACGAAAACGACGAGCCGATTTTACCGAAATAACCGTCCACGGTATGCCTCCTTTTACAAAATACAAAATCATATTATCACAAAAAACGGATTTTTTCAACTCACAGTTAAAAACAATAGTGCTTTTTTCTGTAAAGTTGTTCGCCTTTACACGCTCGGGACTCTTTTTGTAAATATTGACTGTTAATTTTTTGTCAAATTCTATTGAAAAAGCAAGTTTGTTATGATAAAATAATTTGAAGGTGTGTGCTTATGAAAACACCGCCTTGAAACAGTAAACTTTCCTTTACGGATTGAAAAAATAAGGAGGACAACTTTTATGGTCTATTCATCGGAAGTTAACGGTATGTGCTGTGTTAACCAGGGCGTAGCTCACGGCGCAGCTCCCATACCGGAAGAAGCAAAATGGGTTAAGGCTAAGGATATCTCCGATATCTCCGGCTATACTCACGGTATCGGCTGGTGCGCTCCCCAGCAGGGCTGCTGCAAGCTCTCGCTCAACGTCAAGGACGGCATCATCCAGGAAGCTCTTGTTGAAACAATCGGTTGCTCGGGTATGACTCATTCGGCGGCTATGGCGTCCGAAATTCTCCCCGGCAGAACACTTCTTGAGGCTCTTAATACGGACCTCGTTTGCGACGCTATCAATACAGCTATGAGAGAGCTGTTTTTACAGATAGTTTACGGCAGAACACAGTCAGCCTTCTCAGAGGGCGGCCTTCAGATCGGCGCAGGTCTTGAGGATCTCGGTAAGGGCGCGCGTTCAATGGTTGCAACAACCTACGGCACACTTGCAAAGGGCCCGCGTTACCTTGAGCTGACAGACGGCTATATCACCGATCTCGCACTTGACGAGAACGATGAAATTATCGGTTATAAGTATGTAAACTTCGGCAAGATGATGGACTTCATCAAGGCAGGTAACGACGCCGCTACCGCACTTGAGAAGGCATCGGGACAGTACGGCAGAGTTGCTGACGCCGTAAAGTTCATTGATCCGAGAAAAGAATAATTGAGGAGGAAAGAATAATGGCTAAATTTGAATCTTATGAGAGAAGAGAAAAGCAGATCCTTTCCAAGCTCGCTGAGTACGGCATCGGATCAATCGACGAAGCTGAACAGATTACAAAGGACGCAGGTCTTGACGTATATCACATGGTTGAGAACATTCAGCCTATCTGCTTTGAAAACGCAAAGTGGGCTTACACCGTAGGCGCCGCTATCGCTATCAAGAAGGGCTGCCGCAAGGCTGCCGACGCAGCTGCCGCTATCGGCGAAGGCCTTCAGGCTTTCTGCATCCCCGGCTCTGTTGCCGACCACAGAAAGGTCGGTCTCGGCCACGGCAACCTCGGTAAAATGCTTCTTGAAGAGGACACCGAGTGCTTCGCATTCCTCGCAGGTCACGAGTCGTTCGCAGCTGCCGAGGGCGCAATCGGTATCGCTGAGAAGGCAAACAAGGTTCGTCAGAAGCCCCTTAGAGTTATCCTTAACGGTCTTGGTAAGGACGCTGCTCAGATTATTTCGAGAATCAACGGCTTCACATACGTTGAAACCGAATACGATTATCATACAGGCGAGCTTAAGGAAGTTTTCCGCAAGTGCTATTCAAAGGACCCCAACTCCTCAAGAGCAAAGGTTAACTGCTACGGCGCAAACGACGTTCAAGAAGGCGTTGCTATCATGTGGAAGGAAAACGTTGACGTTTCCATCACCGGCAACTCGACCAACCCGACACGTTTCCAGCATCCCGTTGCGGGTACCTACAAGAAGGAAAGAATCGAAGCAGGCAAGAAGTACTTCTCAGTTGCTTCGGGCGGCGGCACGGGCAGAACGCTCCACCCCGACAATATGGCTGCAGGCCCCGCTTCCTACGGTATGACAGACACCATGGGCAGAATGCACTCCGACGCTCAGTTCGCAGGCTCTTCGTCAGTTCCTGCTCACGTTGAGATGATGGGACTTATCGGCGCGGGCAACAACCCGATGGTAGGTATGACCGTTTCCGTTGCTGTTTCCATTGAGGAAGCTGCAAAGGCAGGCAAGTTTTAATAACTGAACAAATGACACCCTTGGGAATCCAAGGGTGTTTTTGTATGTAATAGACAGATTTAATCAAAGTGAATTGAAATAATTATTTCATTGTATTTTTTCTCATTTTTTGATATAATTACAGCATAAACAAACCTTAAGAAAAGGGGCGATAATATGGCTGATTATTTCGGCAAGGATATCCCGAAGCTTGGCTTCGGACTTATGAGACTGCCTAAAAAAGGCGTTATAATCGACGTTGAGCAGACAAAGCAAATGGTCGATATGTTCATTGAAGCGGGCTTCACCTATTTTGATACCGCTTACGTGTATCTCGGCAGCGAATCTGCTACGAAAAAGGCTCTCGTTGACCGCTATCCGCGCGACGCTTTTACCCTCGCAAGCAAGCTGAACGCCGGCGTTGCGCCGACCGAGAAATTCGCAAAAAAGGAATTTTTCACAAGCCTTGAAAGAACGGGCGCGGGCTATTTTGACTACTATCTGCTCCACGCGTTTATGGAGAACAATTACGAAAAATACGACAAATTTCATCTCTGGGATTTCGTAAAGGAACAGAAGGAAAAGGGACTTATAAAGCACGTCGGTTTCTCATTCCACGCGGGGCCGAAGCTGCTCGACAAGCTTCTGACCGAGCATCCCGACGTTGAATTCGTTCAGCTTCAGCTCAATTACGCCGACTGGGAAAACCCGAAGGTAACCTCAAGGGCAAACTACGAGGTTGCACGTAAGCACGGAAAATCGATAGTCGTTATGGAACCTGTCAAGGGCGGCTCACTTGCCAAGCCCGACAAGGAAATAGAGCAGATGTTCAGGGCATATGCTCCCGATATGTCGGCGGCATCGTGGGCTATACGCTTCGCCGCTTCGCTCGACGGAATACTTACCGTACTTTCGGGTATGTCAAACGTTGAGCAGATGCAGGACAATCTCTCGTACATGAAGGATTTCAAGCCTCTGGGCGAAGACGAGCAGGAAATCATACGCAAGGCTCAGAGGATACTCGGTCAGTCTTCGACTATCCCCTGCACCGCCTGTCATTACTGTACCGAAGGCTGTCCGATGCAGATTCCGATACCCGATATTTTCTCGGCGCTCAATCTTCAGCTGGGCAACGGTCAGCTCGACGAGGCAAAAAAGGCTTATCTTAACGCTACCGCAGATTGCGGCAAAGCGACCGACTGTATCGAATGCGGTCAGTGCGAAGGCGCCTGTCCGCAGCATATTGCGATTATCGACAGTCTGAAAAAGGCAGCCGAAGCGCTGGAATAATCAAAAAAACGCTCTCAATGAGAGCGTTTTTTCATTGATTAATTATTCCTTTGACGATATAACTATGCTTTATTTTAGAATTAATAAGGACGGACAGCTATGAACAACTTCAACTTACACGATTTCACCTACGAAATCGAAAATGAGGACTCTCTTAACGACACCGCGCTTTCGTTTGATTACAGCGAAAACGGTCTCACGTTAAGCATTAAAGCCGAAAAAAGCAGACCGAAATACGTCAGGTTAAAATGGAGCTTCAAAACCGAAGGAAAGCCTTACGTCTGCGGCGACGCGTGGGAGACAAGCTACGGTAATCTGTGCGCAGACGAGTTCAAAAAACACGCGGACTTTCTGCCCTGGTACTTCACGGCGCAGACGGACAGTGAAACCTTCTGTCTCGGCGTTAAAACGGGCTGTAACTCCTTCGTCTGTTTCTCTTACGATGAAAGCGGCGTTACGGCGCATATCGATTGCAGAAGCGGCTCGCACGGAGTCAGTCTCGGCGGACGAATGCTTGAGCTTTGCACCTTCGTTTTCAGGCGCTATCCCCTGCCGATTTTCGACGCGCTTTGCAAATACTGTAAAGAACTTTGCGACTCACCGCTTCTCCCGAAAGAAAAAATCTACGGCGGCAACAACTGGTATTACGCTTACGGCGAAAGCAGCCGCGAAGAGATTTTAAGCGACGCAAGGCTTCAGGCGAAGCTTGCCGATGGTATAGAGAATCCGCCGTTTATGGTTATTGACGACGGCTGGCAGCTTCTTGATACACGCGGACCGTATATACCAAATGAAAAATACGGAGATATGAAAAGCATTGCGGACGAATTCAAATCGCTCGGCGTAAGGCCCGGAATCTGGATAAGGTTTCTCGAAAACGAGTCCGAAGAGGTCACCGACGATATGAAAGTATTCAGAAACGGCGAGAGAAAGTTTCTTGACCCGACCGACGGAAGAGTGCAGGCTTTAATCGTAAACGATATTAATAAGATTAAATCATGGGGCTTTGAGCTTATTAAACATGATTTTTCAACCCACGACCTGTTCGGCAGTTACGGCTGTAACCTTACGTTTGGAATTACGAACGATGAGGACTGGCATTTTAAGGACGAAACAAAAACCAACGCCGAGATAGCGCTCGATTTTTACAAACTCATCAAAAAAGCCTGCGGCGATATGCTGATTATAGGCTGTAATACCATTTCGCACCTTTGCGCAGGTCTAGTCCAGATTAACAGAACGGGCGGAGACACAAGCGGCAGACACTGGGAAACGACGCGCGATAACGGCGTTAACACGCTCGCCTTCCGACTATGTCAGAACGGAAACTTCTATCTTGTCGACGCGGACTGCGTCGGTATTCTCGGCGACAATATTCCGTGGGAGAAAAACAGACAGTGGCTCGACATTCTTTCAAAAAGCGACACGATGCTTTTCACCTCCTGCGCCTCTCTTGACGGCGAAAAATTTGCCGATGTGCGTCGGGCGTATTTTGAAATACAGAAGGAGCATAAAATAAAGCCCCTTGACATTTACTCAAACCGCACGCCGTATAAATGGGAAATCAACGGTGAATTAACGGAGTATAAATGGTGATAAACGGTGTTTCATTTCAAGCCTGTATCAATAAAAAAGCAGCGGGGAGTCATAAGACTCCCCGCTGCTTTTGGTCGGAGTGACAGGATTTGACAGCCTCGCTTCGCTTGCTGTCGCAGGCAACAATTATATGTCCCTTTTGCTGCGCAAAAGATGGACTACGGTGTTCGAGTCGCCTTAAAAAATCAAAAAGACTGAACAGTTCCTGTTCAGCCTTTTATGGTCGGAGTGAGGTGACTCGAACACCCGGCATCTTGCTCCCAAAGCAAGCGCGCTACCAACTGCGCTACACCCCGAAATGCCCTAAAATGGCTTGCTTATTCTATCCCATTTCCCTCTTGATGTCAACCGACGGGCGTTTTCCTTGACCTCTCCGACCCCCGTCTATATAATGGATTCGTTAATCACGAGAGGAGAGACAAACATGCTCAATTCCGAAAAAACGATGGATAAAATCGTCAACCTTTGTAAGAACCGCGGAATCATCTATTCCGGTTCGGAAATCTACGGAGGATTGGCCAATGCCTGGGACTACGGCCCTTTGGGCGTTCTGTTTAAAAACAATGTCAAACAAGCCTGGTGGAAGAAGTTCATCCAGCAGTCAAAATACAATGTCGGCCTGGATTCCGCGATCCTTATGAATCCGCAGGTCTGGGTCGCTTCCGGTCACGTTGGCGGCTTCAACGACCCGCTGCTCGACTGCAGAAGCTGCAAGTCAAGGTACCGCGCCGACAAGCTCATCGAGGACTGGAACGCCAAGAACGGCATCGAGCTCCCGGTGGACGGCTGGACCAACGAGCAGCTTGTTGCCTATATTAAGGAGAAAAACATCACCTGCCCGTACTGCGGCAAGAGCGATTTCACCGACATCAGAAAGTTCAACCTGATGTTCAAAACGTTCCAGGGCGTCACCGAGGACACCCAGACCCAGATCTACCTGAGACCTGAGACCGCGCAGGGCATTTTCGTCAACTTCAAGAACGTTCAGCGCACCACGCGCCGCAAGGTTCCGTTCGGCATCTGCCAGATAGGCAAGTCGTTCAGAAACGAGATCACGCCCGGCAACTTCATTTTCCGCATCCGCGAGTTCGAGCAGATGGAGCTTGAATTCTTCTGCAAGCCCGGCACCGACCTCGACTGGTTCTCGTACTGGAGAAAGTACTGCCGCGACTGGCTGCTCAGCCTGGGCATCGACGAGAACAACCTGAGGCTGCGCGACCACTCGAAGGAGGAGCTTGCGTTCTACAGCAAGGCAACGACCGACTTTGAGTATCTGTTCCCGTTCGGCTGGGGCGAGCTCTGGGGCGTCGCCGACAGAACCGACTACGACCTCGGACGCCACATGGAGTGCTCCGGTCAGGACCTCACGTACTTCGACCCCGAGACGAACGAAAAGTACATTCCCTACGTAATCGAGCCGTCTCTCGGAGCCGACCGCGTCACGCTCGCGTTCCTCTGCGAGGCGTACGACGAGGAGGTTCTCGACGCCGAAAAGAACGACGTCCGCACGGTTCTCCATTTCCATCCCGCCATCGCGCCTGTCAAGGCGGCCGTTCTGCCGCTCTCCAAGAAGCTCTCCGAAAAGGCGATCGAGCTCTGCAACGAGCTGTCGAAAAAGTTCACCTGCGAGGACGACGAGACGGGCAGCATCGGCAAGCGCTACAGAAGGCAGGACGAGATCGGAACGCCTTACTGCGTGACGGTCGACTTCGACACCGAGACCGACAACTCCGTAACGATCCGCGACCGCGACACGATGGAGCAGGTGAGAGTCAAGATTGACGACCTGGCGGCATGGCTCGAGGAGAAAACGCGGTTTTAAGGCTCTTTGCGCAGGCGGCATTGATTTCAGGAACGTTTCCGCGTTTCCGGAAATTTGCGAAACCTTGACGAAACCTTGATAAAACCTTGATTTCACGTTTCCAAACGAGACAGAACCTTGAACGGAAACACGAAAGATGGTACAATTATACAGATGGCCCCGGCTGCGGAAAATCCGCGGCATTTCCGGGAAAACGCGGGAAATATCAGAAAGACCGCGTGACAGCGGAAAGGCTTGCAAGAGCCGGAGATGTCAAACCGGTAAATTGTTTTTTAGACTTATTTTGGAGGTATTTAAAGTATGAGTCACAAGTATGTTTACACATTTAAAGAGGGCAACGCGAAAATGCGCGAGCTCCTCGGCGGAAAAGGCGCGAACCTCGCCGAAATGACCAACATCGGTCTTCCGGTTCCCCAGGGATTCACGATCACGACCGAAGCCTGCACCAAGTATTACGAGGACGGCAGGAAGATCAACGACGAGATCATGGCCGAGATCATGAAGAACGTCGAGTACATGGAGAAGATCAACGGCAAGAAATTCGGCGACCTCAAGAACCCGCTGCTCGTTTCCGTCCGCTCCGGTGCGCGCGCTTCGATGCCCGGTATGATGGATACCATTCTCAACCTCGGTCTCAACGACGAAGTTGTCGCCGCGATGATCGCCGGCAACCCGGATCCGAAGTTCGAGAGATTCGTGTATGACTCCTACAGAAGATTTATTCAGATGTTCTCCGACGTCGTTATGGAAGTCGGCAAGAAGTACTTCGAGGCTCTCATCGACAAGATGAAAGAGGAGAAGGGCGTTCACTTCGACATCGACCTGACAGCAGCCGACCTCAAGAAGCTGGCCGAGCAGTTCAAGGCAGAGTACAAGAAGCAGCTCGGCAGCGACTTCCCGTCCGACCCGAAGGTCCAGCTTTACGAAGCCATCCGCGCCGTGTTCCGCTCCTGGGACAACCCCCGCGCAAACGTCTACCGCCGCGACAACGACATCCCCTACAGCTGGGGAACCGCGGTCAACGTTATGCCGATGGTTTTCGGCAACCTCAACAACGAATCCGGCACCGGTGTTGCGTTCACGCGTGACCCCGCGACCGGCGAGAAGAAACTCATGGGCGAGTTCCTCGTAAACGCGCAGGGCGAAGACGTCGTTGCAGGCGTCCGCACTCCTATGCCGATCACCCAGATGGCAGAGCAGTTCCCGCAGGCTTACGCCGAGTTCGTCGAAGTTTGCGACAAGCTCGAAAAGCACTACCGCGACATGCAGGACATGGAGTTCACCGTCGAAAACGGCAAGCTCTACATGCTCCAGTGCCGCTCCGGCAAGAGAACGGCTCCTGCCGCACTCAAGATCGCCTGCGACCTTGTTGACGAAGGAATGAGAACTCCCGAAGAGGCCGTCCTCATGATCGAGCCCAGAAACCTCGACACTCTCCTCCACCCGCAGTTCGACCAGAAGGCCCTCAAGGCCGCCACGCCGATCGGCAAGGGACTTCCCGCATCGCCCGGCGCCGCCTGCGGACAGATCGTTTTCTCCGCTGAAGACGCTGAAGCATGGAAAAAGGCCGGCAAGAAGGTCGTTCTCGTACGTCTCGAGACATCTCCTGAAGACATCACCGGCATGAAGGCATCCCAGGGCATCCTCACCGTTCGCGGCGGTATGACCTCCCACGCTGCAGTTGTTGCGCGCGGAATGGGAACGTGCTGCGTCTCCGGTTGCGGCGCAATCGTTATGGACGAGGAGAACAAGAAGTTCACTCTCGCCGGCAAGACCTTCCACGAGGGCGACGTCATCTCCATCGACGGCTCCACCGGCAACATTTACGACGGCGCGATCAAGACTGTTGACGCCCAGATCGGCGGCGACTTCGGCAGAATCATGGGATGGGCCGACCAGTTCAGAAAACTCCAGGTCCGCACCAACGCCGACACACCGCGCGACGCCAAGAAGGCACGCGAACTCGGCGCAGAAGGCATCGGCCTCTGCCGCACCGAGCACATGTTCTTCGACCCCGAGAGAATCGCCGCGTTCCGCGAGATGATCTGCTCCGACACCGTTGAAGAGCGTGAAGCCGCACTGGCGAAGATCATGCCTTACCAGCAGGGCGACTTCGAGAAGCTTTTCGAAGCTATGGAAGGCGAGCCTGTAACCATCCGCTTCCTCGACCCGCCGCTCCACGAGTTCGTTCCCAACACCAAAGAGGAGATCAAAGCTCTCGCGAAGGCGCAGGGCAAGACCGTGAAGGCGATCAACGGAATCATCCAGGGCCTCCACGAAGCCAACCCGATGATGGGTCACAGAGGCTGCCGTCTCACCGTTACTTACCCTGAGATCGCCGTCATGCAGACCAAGGCCGTCATCCGCGCCGCCATCAAGGTTCAGAAGAAGCACAGCGACTGGAAAGTCGTTCCCGAGATCATGATCCCGCTCGTTGGCGAGTCCAAGGAGTTCAAGTTCGTCGAGAAAGTCGTCCGCGAGACAGCCGACGCCGAGATCAAGAAGGCAAAGTCCGAGCTCAAGTACGAGGTCGGTACGATGATGGAGATCCCGCGCGCCTGCCTGACCGCCGATGAGATCGCGAAGGACGCCGAGTTCTTCTGCTTCGGCACCAACGACCTGACCCAGATGACCTACGGCTTCAGCCGCGACGACGCCGG
>JAEEUJ010000193.1 GCA_016290515.1 Clostridiaceae bacterium | reverse complement strand
CGTACCGAAGATTGCCAGCGGAATTATTGTTCTTACAAAATAAACCGCTACGCAGCCTGCAGAAAGAAGGGCAAGTATCGGGATATAGAACTTTTCCTTACCGACCTTGTCCATAACGTTACCCATAATAACGCTGATGGCTGCCGAAAGAATAAGGATAATACCGAGCGGTATAGCGTAGTCGTGAATTCCGAGATAGGTGTCAATGTAAATAATAAGGTAGGGGAGGAAGACCTGATACGCAATGCAGATAATTGTAAACGCAACGAACGAGATATAAAGCATTTTGTTGGCCTTAACCGTTGAGGGACGGAAGCCGTAAATAATGTTTTTGAAGTAGTTATCCTTGTTGGGCCTGAGGTCGGGAGATTCCTTGATAAGAAACAGTCCGACAATACCGCCGATTGTAACTAGCGAACCGATAATAAGATAAAACGCTTTCCAGTTTCCGTTAGCGGTAAGTCCGTCAAGTACGCCGAAAATTATCAGCATGGCGATAAGCGGAAGTGCCGAGAGAACGGCCTCAACTCTCGCTCTGTTCGAGTTGTCGGTTACGTCTGTAACCCACGCGTTGAAGGCGCCGTCGTTTGCGGTTGAACCGAAGAAGGTCATAACACAGTCCATAATTATAACCGTGATTGCCGCAACAGTAACAGCGTTGAGAGTGGGGAAGAGCTTGGCAGCGTTATCGGTTGTAATGAACGCAAACGCCATAGTGGTAAAGCCCCAGATTATGTAGCCGAGAACCATAAATATCTTACGCTTACCGACTCTGTCCGAAAGCGTGCCCATAATAAGCGTGGTCAGCGTTGCTACAACTGCCGAAGCCGCAACCATTGAAGAAATGAAGGTCGGATTGTCGGAAATTGTATTGTAGAGGAACTTGTTGAAATACATATTTTCAACCGTCCATGCAAGCTGTCCGAAAAGTCCGAACATAATAACCGAAATCCAGGTGCGTAAACCGACCGCTCCTGCTTTTTTCTCTTTCATATTATCACCTCAAAATTATTATAAACTGATTATTTTACCGAAAGGCTGATTACCGAAACGGGCGGCATATTAATAATAAGCTTTCCGTTTTCAATACGGTAATCGGTGAACTGCTTTGTAACAACATTATCTTTGTTTTCGAAGCTGTTATAAGCCTGCTTTTCTGCGGTTAATATCTCTTCGTTAATCACATCATTAATATCTTTTCCGTCAAATGAACACTCGATTTCAAAGCTTTTTTCAAGCGAAGCGTTTGACAGTGTAATAAAGATATTGCCGTCCTTTTCGGAAACAGAATGAGTCAGGCATTCAATTTCGTTTTCCGTCTCGTTTTCAAGTGAGCTTTCAAGCAATTCTGCGTCCTGATGCGGCGCGTACATCTTGAAAACATAGAACGTAGGCGTCTTTAACATTTCGTCGCCGTCGGTCAGTACAACCGATTGCAGAACGTTTACGGTCTGGGCGAGATTTGCCATTTTTACTATATCGGAATGTTTGTTGAAAATGTTGAGTGAAAGCGCGGCTACTATTGCGTCACGCATAGAATTCTGCTGATACAAAAATGCGGGATTTGTGCCTTTCTCAACGTCGCACCAGACGCCCCATTCGTCAACTATAAGCGCTATGGGATTGTTCTCGTTTTCAAGCGAGTGAATGACTTCGGCATGACCGTTAATTATTTCTTCGGTACGCATCGCGTCCCATATTGTATGGTAATACTCGCTGTCGGGAAACTGAGTCGCGCTGCCTTTTTTGCCCCAGTCACCGGTGGGCAGTGAATAGTGGTGAAGGCTGATGCCGTAGGGATTAGTCTTTTTAATCGATTCAAGTACCTTACGCGTCCAGTTATAGTCGCCGTCACCCGCGCCGCAGGCAATTTTCAACACCTGATTGTCGGGATAACTCTTGACAAAGGTCTGATATTTTCTGTATTCGTCGCCGTAGAATTCGGGGCGCATATTGCCGCCGCCGCCCCAGTTTTCGTTTCCTACGCCGATATATTTGAGCTTCCACGGCTTTTCGCGTCCGTTTTTCTTTCTCTCGTTGGCAAGAGAAGAGTTTCCGTCAAAGGTGATATACTCTATCCAGCTCTGCATTTCCCAGACTGTTCCGCCCGACATATTCGCCGCGAGATACGGCTCGCAGCCAAGCTCCTCGCAAAGGTCGAAAAATTCGTGAGTTCCAAACTCATTTGTTTCTTCAACCATACCCCAGCAACAGTTGATTCTGACGGGCCTTTCACTCTTTTTGCCAATACCGTCGCGCCAGTGGTATTCCTCGGCAAAACAGCCTCCGGGCCAACGCAAAACGGGGATTTTTATTTCCTTAAGCGCGTCAATTACATCCTTGCGGACTTCGCCGTTACGGTAGATTCCGTCGTAGATACATCTGCCGAGATGCTCTGAAAAATGACCGTAAATTTCTTTGTTTATGTGCGAAACTTTTTTATCGGGATTAATGCACAGCTTTTTCATTTTTTCACCGCCGTTTTTAATTCTTTTATATAATAATACAGTCTTCAAAAGCAATTATCAATAACAATTATACAAATTTCGAAAAAAATCCGTTTTTTTATAAAAAAGTATGGAATTGTAATAAAATATAGTTTATAATGTATATCAGTAATTATAAGGAGGGGTGTGTAATGGCATCAAAGTATTCGGTTTCGCTTGACCGTCTGATTAAGGAATTCGATTACGAAGTGCTTTACCTTCCTGTACCCGCAAACGAGATTTCTGTTACTTCACCCGACGTCAACAGACCCGGTCTTATACTTGCGGGCAGAGACGATTATTTTGATCCGGAGAGAGCGCAGTTTCTCGGTCTTTCCGAGATTGAGTTCTTGAAAACACTTGACGAAGACAAGCAGAAGGATAGCCTTAAAAAGCTATGTGCCAAGAAGCCGCCCTTCATTCTTGTCACGAGAAATCTCGAGCCGCCAAAGTGTACTCTTGAGCTTGTCAAGGAGTACAAGATTCCGCTTCTTCGTACCGAGGATTCAACGTCCGGCTGTATGTCGGCGCTTATCAATTACTTAGGCACTGAGCTTGCCGACCGTATCACAAGACACGGCGTACTCGTTGAGGTTTACGGTGAAGGCGTACTGATTATCGGTGACAGCGGC
>JAEEUJ010000192.1 GCA_016290515.1 Clostridiaceae bacterium | reverse complement strand
GTGCTTGCCGATGTCGCCGAGCGCCGCCGCGCCGAGAAGCGCGTCGCTTATCGCGTGGAGAAGAACATCGGCGTCACTGTGCCCTGAAAGTCCTATGCCGTTGTTCTCAATTTCAACGCCGCCGAGTATGAGCTTTCGCCCGCCGACGAGCTTATGAACGTCGTAGCCGTGACCGATTCTTATCATCCGTTACGCCTCCTTATTATCGCTTCGGCGAGCGCTGTGTCGCCGGGCGTAGTGATTTTAATGTTGTCATAACTGCCCTCGACGAGTCTGACCTGAGCGCCGTATTCCTCGATGAGCTTGCAGTCATCGGTGAAATTCTCAGAATCCTTAACGGCGTCGATGGCGGAGAGATACAGGCGTCTTTCGAACACCTGAGGCGTCTGAACCGCCCATAGCTTTGAGCGGTCGGGCGTCGAGATAATCACGCCGTTTTCGTCGGCAATTTTTACGGTGTCCTTGACTCTGACAGCGGTTGCCGCGGCTCCGGTTTCAAATGCTGCGCGAACGGTATCGGCGATTTCCTTTTCCGATACGAGCGGACGTGCGCCGTCGTGAATAGCGAAGTATTCCGAGAACGGACTGCTGACGCGGATGGCATTGAACACCGACTGCTGACGGGTTTCGCCGCCCTTAACTATCTCCTTGACCTTGAGCACCCGATACTCGCGTATCATCGAGTACATTTTCGGTATATCCTCCTCACGCGCAGAAATGACAATTTCGTTGATATAATCGCACTCTGCGAACGCAAGAAGGCTTCTTATAAGCACAGGGACGCCGTCAATAAGCAAAAACTGCTTGTTGACGCCGCCCATTCTTGTTGAATTACCCGCCGCAACGATTACCGCCGTAACAAACGGCCTGTCGGCAGCTGCGGGGCTGTTATTCTCTTTTTTGAAGATTGACATATAATCACCATAAAAGTTTATGGTTATATATTACACTAAATTCTCGATACTTGCAAGTTTTATGCAAAGGCAGAGTACCTCGCTCGCCTTTTTAAGCTCGGAAACGGTCGGGAATGTAGGCGCAATACGGATGTTTCTGTCGTCGGGGTCCTTTCCGTAGGGATAGGTTGCACCGACTGTTGTCAGCGTAACGCCGAGCGATTTGCAAAGCTCGCCTACCCGCTTTGCCGAACAGTGCTTGACGTCAAGGCTTATGAAATAGCCGCCGTTGGGCTTGGTCCAATCGGCAAGGTCGTACTCGGCAAGCTCATTTTCAAAGGCTTCAAGCACGATTTCGAACTTCGGTCTGATAATGGCGGCGTGCTTCTTCATGTGAAGCTTCACGGCGTCCATATCGGGGAAGAATTTAGCGTGGCGAAGCTGATTGAGCTTATCGTAGCAGATAGTCTGAGTCTTAAGGCGTGACATAATCATCCTGATATTGTTGTCCGAAGCCGCAATGCAGGAAACTCCGCCGCCGGGGAAGCTTATTTTAGCAGTCGAGGTAAACTCCACAAAGTTGTCCTCGGTACCGAATTCCTTACACGCTTCAAAGATATTGAGAAGTCTGTCAGGCTCGGAATAAAGGTCGTGAATTGCATACGCATTATCCCAGATTACGCGGAAGTCCTTCGCCGAAGGCTTGAGCGCGGCGAGGGCGCGAACCTTTTCATCTGAATAGGTAATGCCCGTCGGGTTGGAATACTTCGGTACGCAGAACATACCCTTGACGGTCGGGTCCTTGATAAGCTCGGTAATCTTATCAATATCAGGGCCGTCGTCGAGAAGCGGAACGTTTATCATCTTGATTCCGTAATGCTCGCAGATTGCAAAATGTCTGTCGTAGCCGGGAACGTTGCAGATAAACTTGACCGCCGACTGCTTGCCCCAGGGCATAAGTCCCGCGCCCGTAAGCATACACTGCGTAATGTAGTCGAACATAAGAGCAAGGCTCGAGGTGCCGCCGATTATAACATTCTTCGGCTCGACCTCAAGCATATCGGCAAAAAGGCGCTTGCACTCGGGAATGCCGTCGAGCAAGCCGTAGTTACGGCAGTCAAAACCGTTTTCGGTCTTGCAGTCGTAAACGCCGATAATCTGCTTAAGTATATCCATAGACAGATCAAGCTGATCCGCAGCGGGTTTGCCGCGCGACATGTCGAGGCATAAATTCTCGGACTTGATCTGCTCGTATTCGGCTTTAAGGGAGTTGTAGAGATCTACAAGCTCATCTCTGCCCATGGCAGTAAATTGCATTTTACTCACTCCGTAAATACATATTCATTAATAATACGCTAAATATTTTAATACATTATATGCATTTTTGCAATATCAGTTTTCAATTCCTGCAAAATTCTATATAATTCGCAAGTATTCACATTTAACGGGCGCGGTTTAGTGCATAATTCATAAATTGATATATAATACGAACCGAATTTGCAAAAAAAGAAAAGGCAGAGACCGGCTCTGCCTTTTGATTTTGTAATTAATTACTGCTCAACGGGATAAACGCTTACCTTCTTGCGGTCCTTGCCGAAACGCTCGAAGCGTACAACGCCGTCAACCTTGGCGAAAAGGGTATCGTCAGAGCCCTTGCCAACGTTCTCACCGGGATGAATGTGAGTTCCGCGCTGTCTTACAAGAATGTTGCCTGCAGGAACGAACTGACCGTCCGCACGCTTAACGCCCAGACGCTTGGATTCACTTTCTCTGCCGTTGTGGCTGCTGCCCTGTCCTTTTTTGTGAGCGAACAGCTGAATGTTTATTTTAAGCATTACTAAGCACCTCTTTCAATTTTGATATAATCGGGATACTGCTTTTCAAGCTCTTTAATATGAAGCTCAAAGCCTTTTAAAATACCCCTTGCCGTGTTTACTTCCTCCGATTTTAACTGAAGGCTTAAATAACCGTCTTTTTCTTCAAGCGAAGGCTTTAACATAAGAATGTCGGTAATTGTGTTTGCAGTCATATAAGCTGCCGAGGAAACAGAAGCGCAAATAATGTCGCTGCCGCTTGCGGCGGAATACGAATGACCGCTTATAACAAAACCTGTAAGCTCCTCACCCTGTCGGAGAAATCTGATGTTAATCATAAAACTCAAGCGTTAATTGCGGAAATCTCAACCTTAGTATAGGGCTGACGATGTCCCATCTTGCGCTTTTCGTTCTTCTTGGGCTTATAAGTAAATACTGTTACTTTC
>JAEEUJ010000035.1 GCA_016290515.1 Clostridiaceae bacterium | reverse complement strand
CTCCTTTGTTTTCTCTTATTGAAATTTTTTCTGTAATATTATATACTTAATATGACCTTTTTGCAAGATGCAAAAACAATTTTTCATTTTATGCCGAGGAATGTAAAATGAGTAAGGAGTTTCAGACTCATCCCTTTGATCCCGTTTTTGACAAAAGCAGCAGAATACTTATACTTGGCTCGTTTCCGTCGGTTAAGTCAAGAGAGATTAATTTCTATTACGGCCATCCCCGAAACAGATTCTGGAAAGTGCTTTCAACTATTCTTAACGAAGCAGAGCCGAAAACGGTTGAAGAGAAAAAGGCTTTTCTGTTAAGAAATCATATTGCCGTCTGGGACACGGTTGCCTCGTGCAATATTGAAAACTCGGCAGACAGCACTATTGAAAACGTTAAGCCTAACGACATCGGAATTATACTGAAAAAAGCCGAAATCAAAGCCGTTTTTACAAACGGTCAGACCTCGTGGAAATATTATCACAGATATATTGAGCCGGTAGTAAATATAAAAGCTACCGCCTTGCCTTCGACCAGTCCCGCAAACGCCGCGTGGACAGTTGAAAGGCTTTGCGAAGCGTGGCAGATAATCAAAAAGGAGCTTTGAAATGAGCGTAATCGGAATAGTCTGCGAATTCAACCCGTTTCACAACGGACACAAGTACTTAATCGACGCTGTCAGAAAAGACGGCGATACCGTTGTGTGCGTAATGAGCGGCAATTTCACGCAGCGCGCCGAGCCTGCGCTCTTTGAAAAACGCTACAGAGTTATTTCCGCGCTTAAAAACGGAGCTGACATAGTACTTGAGCTGCCGTTTGTCTATGCGACGGGAACGGCCGAGGTCTTTGCAAAAAATGCCGTTAAGATACTGTGTGAATTCGGTTGCGACACAATTGCTTTCGGTATGGAGAATGCTGACAGTGATACCCTGATAAAGGCGGCGGATACAGTAGCCGACGAGAGCTTTGAAAAGAACGTTGAAAAACAACTGAAAAACGATATCAGCTATCCCGCTGCAAGGGAACTTGCGTTTAAGCAATACGGCTTAGATTTTGATTTGAACAAACCGAATAATATACTTGCACTTGAATATGTGAAAGAGCTGAGGAAAAACTATCCCGATGTTTCTTTTATTCCCGTTGAACGTAAATCAGTTGAACATGACAGCGACGTTTCGGTCGGACACTTCGCGAGCGCAAGTCTTATAAGAGCTTTGTTCGAAAAAGGCGAGAGCATAAGTGCTTTTATACCCCCAAATGCTTGGGATTGCCTTGAAAAATGTAAAGAAAATGGCGAGTATGTGCTCGGTGACAGTTATTCAATCTGTCTTCAGACTGTTTTGAGAAACAAGCTCGGCGAGGACGGCGGCAATATCGCTTATATGACGGAAGAACTTTCGAACAGAATTGAAAATGCGCTTAAAACCTCGAAAAGCCTTGACGAGCTTTTCGACTCGGCAAAGACTAAGCGCTATACTCATTCAAGGGTAAGACGTGCGGTTCTCTCAAAGGCATTCGGTGTGACTGAGAATGACATTAAAATAAGTACGCCGTATATAAGGCTTCTCGGCTTTAACAGACGTGCCGAAGCTGAACTCGGGGAAAGGTCAAAGTCGTCAAGGCTTCCTGTGATATCAAGCTATAAACAGCTTATCGCGCTTGACAGTGCAGATGCCCGCAGGATTGCGGAGCTCGGTATAAAAGCTTCGGATTTTTATAATCTCATCATTAAATCACCAAAATCCTGCTCAACCGAAATTACGCGGCAGGTTATCAAAATGTAACGGTAAATAATATTTTGCAGGAAATCTTGCATTTTCCTGCATTTTATTATATACTTATATTCCAAATTGAAAATAGGAACGTGTAATATGAAAAGCACATTGTTATCAGCACTTGAAAACAGTATGGCAAGCTTCTCAAAGGGACAGAAGAAGATTGCCGCATACATAATGGAGAACTACGATAAGGCTGCGTTTATGACCGCTTCCGTACTCGGTGAGAAGGTCGGCGTAAGTGAGTCTACGGTTGTCCGCTTTGCAACCGAGCTAGGCTTCAAGGGCTATCCCGAGCTGCAGAAGGAAATTCAGCAGATGATTAAGTCGAAGCTCACCGCCGTTCAGCGTATGGAGGTTTCGAAAAACCTTATCGGCGACGGCGACGTAATACGCAACGTTCTGACGGGCGATATCGACCTTATCCGCCAGACTATTGAAAAGACTTCGCGTGAGGACTTCAGAGAAGCGGTCAACGCAATAAATTCAGCCAAAAAGATTTATATACTCGGCGTGCGCTCTTCAGCGGCGCTCGCTTCCTTCCTTGCGTTTTATTTCAATCTCGTTTTTGACAGCGTAGTGCTCGTCGATACTTCGAGTGCATCCGAAATGTTCGAGCAGATGTTCAGGATTGATAAGGATGACGTTTGTATAGCTATCAGCTTCCCGCGCTATTCGAAGCAGACAGTCAATGCTCTGCGTTTCATTGCCGACAGGGGAGCGACGGTAATTTCAATTACCGATAACGAGGAGTCGCCTATGGCAGAGTATTCCGACCATCTGCTTATTGCCAAGAGCAATATGGCGTCGGTTGTCGATTCGCTTGTTGCGCCGCTGAGCCTAATAAACGCTCTTATCGTCAGCGTAACCTTAAGCAGAACCGACGAGGTTTACAACAATTTCAACGAGCTTGAGAGCATCTGGGACAGCTATCAGGTTTATGAAAAGGAAGACAGCGCGGATGAGTAAGGTTATTGTTGTCGGTGCAGGTGCCGCAGGTTGCGTTGCGGCAGGCTTTGCCGCCAAAAACGGCAACGACGTTCTGCTGCTTGAAAGAAACGATAAAATTGCCCGTAAGGTGCTTATTACCGGCAAGGGCAGATGCAACGTTACAAACTCCGAAACCGATATTGACAAGCTTATCGCGTCTGTTTCACATAACGGAAGATTTCTTTACAGCGCGTTTTCGCAATTCACAACGGATGACACGAGAAATCTTTTTGAAGGACTCGGTGTACCGCTCAAAATTGAGCGGGGTTTTCGCGTTTTCCCGCAAAGCGACAAGGCTATGGATATAGTCGATGCGCTCAACCGATTTATCACCGAAAACGGTGTTAAGCGTAAAAAAGCAAGAGTAGCCGGGCTTATTATGGAAAACGGCGAGGTTACAGGCGTTAAAACAGATGATGGTGAGAACTATTATGCCGACAGTGTAATTGTTGCCACGGGCGGTAAATCCTACCCGAAAACCGGTTCAACGGGTGACGGCTATAAGCTGGCAGAGCAGGCGGGACACAGTATTGTACCGACGAGGCCTTCGCTAGTTGCGCTCAAATGCCGTGAAGGCTTTTGCAGCGACGCGATGGGTCTTTCCCTTCGCAATTCGGCTATAAGAGTTATTGACACCAAAACGGGTAAGCAGATTTATGACGATTTCGGCGAAATGCTTTTCACGCATTTCGGCGTGTCCGGTCCGATGATTCTTTCGGCGAGCGCTCACATGGAAAATATGGAGCCGGGAAGATATGAGATATACATCGACCTTAAACCCGCATTGACCGACGAGAAGCTCGACCTGAGATTACAGCGTGATTTGCTTGAAAACTCCAATAAGGCGCTGTCCAATTCACTCGGTCTGCTTCTTCCCAGAGCGATAATAAATCCCGTAATCAAACTGTCGGGCATCAAGCCTTCAACGGTTTCAAACCAGATAACACGTGAGCAGCGGCAGAAGCTCGTCAGCGTTATAAAGAATATGAAGCTGACGGTGCTTGACTTTGAGTCAATCGACGAGGCTATAATCACTTCGGGCGGCGTAAACTGCAAGGAAATAAACCCTAAGACGATGGAATCAAAGCTCTGCAAAGGACTTTATTTCGCAGGCGAGGTAATTGATGTTGACGCTTATACCGGCGGATATAATCTGCAGATTGCGTTTTCAACTGGATATCTGGCGGGAGCAAATCAGTTGTAAACAGATTTGCAGCGTTATAAATTCCTTTTGGAATTTGCGATATAACTGCGTTGCGATATATCTTGCAGATGCGATATACCCTTACGGGCGTGAAACGGGGAATTTATAGCATATCGCACACAAACGAAGTGAGTGTATATCGCATTTGTTTGAAGAATAAATATATCGCATCGCCGTAGGCGATATATCGCAGAAAGGAACTGTTAATGAACGGTAAAACTATAAAAGAATTGGCAATTGAATTAACTGTTGAACTTACCGAGCTTTGCGATTCTGTTGATGCTAAATCTATCTATAAGAATCAACTTCTTCGCTCTTGCTCTTCGATCGGAGCCAATGCTCATGAAGCAACATATGCCCACAGCAGAGCTGATTTTATCAGTAAACTTGAAATATCTCTCAAGGAATGCTATGAGACGGAATACTGGTTGGAGGTGCTTTTTAGAGTTAACTCACTCACCAATGAGCAGTATAAAGCAGTTTCAAATAAGTGCGGGACAATACGAAGAAAACTCATTGCTTCAATCACAACAGCGAAGAAGAATTCGAAATAGTGTATTGGCATTTGAAAGGTGGTGTTTCTGAATGCGCACTTGCGTTAAGATCGTTATGGTAGTTTCTTTAATCATTGGTCTTTCAGCTTGTTCAATAAAAAGCAATAATTCTTTGGAATTCGATGGTACGCAAACGCCTTTTTCAAAAGACTATGTTGATGACTTTATGTCTGCTTTTGGTGAACGGGAAGCAGGTAGTCTATTCCAAGGAGAAATGTTAGACAAAAAGCATTGCTATAATGTAACTCCCGAGTGGGTTGCAAAAGAAACTGACATTAGAATTTTTAAATTCAGTAACACATGTTCGTCTTATGCGTGGGTAGACGGTGAAATAGTTTATTTATGTGACGCTATTGGCGGATATGGTTTTATTAATGCTGTCCCGTGGGATTATGACAATGATGGAGTTATGGACTTGCTTATAGCTTCGTCATGGGGTTCGGGCGTTCATCGCTCAGTAATTTCTGCGTTTAATGCAAAAACGAAGCAAACTGTTGACATATACACCTGGTTTGACGGAACCGAAGAGTTGGAAAAAGAAGGAATTATTTATGATTTGGTAGTTGATGCTCAATCTCCTTCAACTGATAAAGTAGAGAGTTCTATCAGTTATGTTGTGTATGTGGCAAATGTTAAATCGGACGGTCAAGATTCTATTCGATTGTCATATGCGATAAGAGATTGTTTAGGAACTGTAGATGTTGTTGACGGTGTTCCTGAGTTTCATCAAATTAAAAAGGCAACTGAAAATGACTAAACGAATAATAGACAACGGCAACAAATTTGACTGGGGAAAAGCCTCGGAGAATTATGCTAAATACCGTGACATTTATCCTGAAAAAATGTTTGAAGAATTCTACCGTCTCGGCTTCGGACGTAAGGGTGAAAAATGTCTTGATATAGGAACGGGTACGGGCGTAATTCCGCGCTTTATGTATAAATACGGCGCAAGACTTTACGGTATTGATATTGCCGAAAATCAGGTTAAAAAAGCCGCTGAATTATCGGCGGGGCTTGATATTGAATACAAGGTCGGAACCGCCGAAAGCATACCGTACGGCGACGGATTCTTTGACGCGGTTAGCGCGGTTCAGTGCTTTGCTTATTTTGACCGTGAAAAGGCGATACCCGAAATTGCGCGGGTCCTTAAACCGAGCGGCGTTTTTGTCATTTGCTATATGCAATGGTTGCCGGAAGAGTCGGAAATAACCGATGCTTCTCTGAAACTCGTAAAAAAATACAATCCGAACTGGGATTGTATAGGCGACAGAATTGAAGTAAAGAACAGCCCTCTTAAATTGGACGGCTTTAAGAAAAAAGAGTTCCTCGAATTTGACTGTGATATTCCCTTCACCTACGAAAGCTGGAACGGCAGGATGATAGCCTGCCGCGGGATTGAGCCGTCGCTTAGCAGGGAAGAAGCGCAAAGATTTTCAGACGAGCATATTAAAATGCTGAAAAATATTACGGACGATAATTTTACTCTTAAGCATCAGATTTCAATCTTTTGCTTTGAGAAGGAATAGGAGAATAACTATGGCTAAGAAAAAGGTACTTAACGTTGCGATTGACGGACCCGGAGGCGCGGGCAAAAGCACCGTTGCCAAGGCTGCCGCCAAGGAGCTCGGACTCATTTATGTTGACACGGGCGCTCTGTACAGAGCCGTTGGCGTAAATGCGCTGCGCAACAAAATTGATACCAAGGATGAACATAAAATCAAAAAGATGCTTAAGTCAACCGTCGTGGAGCTTCGATATATTGACGGCGTTCAGCACGTTTTCCTGAACGATGAGGACGTTTCTGCAGAAATCAGAACTCCCGACGCTTCTATGGCGGCTTCAAACGTTTCTGCAATTCAGATTGTAAGGGATTTTCTTTTTGATACTCAGCGAGATATAGCGAAGAAGAATAACTGCATTATGGACGGCAGGGATATCGCTACGGTTGTTCTTCCCGACGCTCAGGTTAAAATCTTCCTTACGGCTTCCGCTGAAGTGCGTGCTCAGAGAAGATTCCTTGAGCTTCAGGAAAAGGGCTCCGACGAAACGTATGAAAAGGTTTTGGCGGACCTCATTGAGCGTGACTATCAGGATTCTCACCGCGAAATTGCACCCTTAAAGCCTGCCGAGGATTCAATTATCGTTGATACGAGCGAAATGCCGCTTGAGGAGTCAATTTCAACCGTAGTAAATCTCATTAAGGAGAAGATGTAAGTGTATTTCGATTACAGTAAAGTTTCTGAATCCGCTGCCTATGATAAAATCAGAGGACTTGTGGATTTCTTTTTCAAGAGAATGTATAAAATAACATACGTAGGTATGGAAAACATTCCCAAGGACGGTCCGCTGATAGTTGCCTGCAACCATCAGCACGCTCTCGATCCGTTTATAATCTCGAATTCCTGCCCGCGAGTAGTTCATTATATGGCGAAGAAAGAGCTGTTCAAGAATCCGATAGCAGCAAAGCTGATTATTACGCTGAATTCCTTCCCCATTGAGAGAGGAATAGGCGATATGAAGGCGGTCAATTATTCCTGTGAGCTTGTAAAACACGGAATGGTTTTCGGAATTTTCCCCGAGGGCACGCGCCAGCATACCTACCGACCTGCCGAGCACGGCAAATCGGGCGTAGCCTGGGTTTTAAGAGAGACCGGAGCCGATTTGCTTCCAGTTTCAATATACACCGACGAGCAGTTCAAGAGGGGAACGAAGCTTACCGTCAGATACGGTAAGGTGATAAAGAATGAGGAATTTGAATTCACTAAACCTCATTCGGTCAAGGAATTACACCACGCTACCGACAAGGTGATGGCTGAGATAACCAAGCTCTGGGAGGAAGGACATGCGTAAGATAACGCTCGCTGAAACCGCCGGATTTTGTTTCGGCGTAAACAGAGCAGTCAAGCTTCTCGACAAAACAGTCGGGGAGGGCAAAAGTGTCTGCACGCTCGGTCCGATTATTCACAATCCGCAGGTTATTGCAGATTTTGAGAAGCGGGGAGTGCGCATAGTTGACGGTCCCGACGAATGTAAGGCTGATGATGTGCTCGTTTTGCGTACTCACGGTATCACGAAGCAGATGCTCGAAAGCGTCAAAAATGCTTCGCTCGATTACTGCGACGCAACCTGTCCGTTTGTACTGAAAATTCATAAAATTGTCAGCGAAAACTCCGACGAAAACAGCGTTACGCTTATAGCAGGCGATTCAAATCACCCCGAGGTAATAGGCATTCGCAGTTACTGTAACGGCGATTCTTATGTGTTCAACAGTGAGGAGGAACTCGACAAAATCATATCTGAACACCCGGATTTAGACAAAAAGCATCTAATTTTGGTCGCTCAGACCACTTTTTCCATAAAAAGTTTTGAAAATTATGTAAAAAAAATAAAAAAATACTATACAAATGCAGTAATTTTTGATACAATATGTAGCGCGACAGAAGAACGACAAAAGGAAGCCACCCGTCTTTCGCTTGAAAACGATGCTATGATTATCATCGGAGGCCGTCAAAGTTCTAATACGGCGAAGCTCAAAGCGGTGTGTGAATCCAATTGCCCGACCTTCCTGGTCGAGACCGCTGAGGAATTAAAAAATATTGATTTGTCAGTCTACAACTCAGTCGGTGTCACTGCCGGGGCATCAACACCCGACAGCATTATTAAGGAGGTACTAAAAACCATGACCGAAAAATTAGAACAAAACGCAAATGCAGTAAAGGAGGAAGCAACAGTGGCTGAGTCAACATCCTTTGCTGAAATGCTTGATGAATATATTGACGAAAGCTCCGACCAGAAGGTCGTTGGCATAGTTGTCGGCGTTACGCCCGCTGAGATTCAGGTTGAAATCGAAGGCAGAAAGCATACCGGTTATGTTTCAGCCGAAGAGTACAGCAATGAGCCCGGCCTTGATTTAACCAAGGAAGTTAAAAAAGGCGACAGACTCAATCTTATCATTATGAAGACCAATGATATGGAAGGCACTGTTATGCTCTCCAAGAAGCGCTATGACGCAGGCAGAGCATGGGAAGAGCTTTCCGAGGACAGCGACGAGGCGGTTGAAGGAAAGGTTACCGGTATTGCCGGCGAAGGCAAGGGCCTTTTCGTTCAGTACAACTCAATCCGCGTTTTCATTCCCGCTTCACTTTCAAAGTTCAACCGTAACGATTCTCTTGAGGACATGGTCGGCCAGACCGTTAAGTTCAAGATTATCGAGGTTGACCGCCGCAGAAGAAGAGTAGTCGGCTCTATCAAGGCTGCAAACAGAGATGTTCGCAGAGAAGCTGCCGAAGCTTTCTGGGCACAGGCAGAAGAGGGCCAGAAGTACACCGGTACCGTTCGTTCGCTTACCAAGTACGGCGCATTCGTTGATATCGGCGGCGTTGACGGTATGATTCACATTTCCGAACTTTCATGGACGAGAATCAAGCATCCGTCGGAGATAGTAAACGTAGGCGATACCGTTGAAGTTTACATCAAGGCTCTCGATAAAGAAAATAAGAAGATTTCACTCGGCTTCAAGAAGGTCGAGGACAATCCGTGGGAAATCCTTAAGCGCGACTATCCCGTAGGCAGCGTTCATACCGTTAAGATTGTCGGACTTACCACCTTCGGTGCGTTCGCAAATCTCATCCCCGGCATTGACGGTCTTATACATATCTCCGAGATTGCTTATTCGCACATCGGCAATCCCGCTGAGGTACTTAAGGTAGGTCAGGAAGTTGACGTCAAGATTCTTGACATTGACTATGACAAGAAGAGAGTAAGCCTTTCAATCAAGGCATTGCTTGAGCCTCCGGTTGAGGAGGAGAAGCCCGCAGAGGAAGCTGCAGAAGCAGCACCCGAGGTTGTTGAAACTCCCGCTGAGGAAGTTGCAGAAGTTGTTGAAGAAGCTGTTGAAGCTCCCGCTGAGGAAGCAGCAGAGGCAGCCCCCGAGGCTGTTGAGGCTCCCGTTGAGGAAGCTGCAGAGGCAGCCCCCGAGGCTGTTGAGGCTCCCGTTGAGGAAGCTGCAGAGGCAGCCCCCGAGGCGGTTGAAGCTCCCGCTGAGGAAGCAGCTGAAGCAGTTGCAGAGGTTGTTGAAGAAGCAACAGAGGCTCCTGCTGAGGAATAATTATTAAAACAAGAGGGGGATAGGTGAAAGTAATTTCGCTTATCCCCTTTATTTTTTCGGAAAGGTTGGCTCCATATGATAGGTAAAATCGTTTCAGCCGCAGTTCTTGCCGCAGGTGCAACGGCTGTCGGTATTCTCGCGAAAAGGAAAAACAGCGATTTTTGTCCCGAATGTGATATCAGAAAAGCGATTGCAAGAGCTAATGTGCACGTTGAAGGCGGCGATGTCTACGACAACGGCGCGGCGCTTACTCCGCCTATGGGCTGGTCAAGCTGGAACGCTTTTCACGGTAACATCAACGAGGATTTAATAAAGGAAACTGCCGAAGCGATGAAAAAGAGCGGTCTGCTCGATGCGGGTTACTGTTATGTTAATCTTGATGACTGTTGGCAGAGCTCAATGCGTGATGCAAACGGCAGATTGCAGGGCGACCTTAAGACGTTCCCTTCGGGAATAAAATCTCTGGTAAAGGAACTTAATAAAAAAGGCTTCAAGGTTGGCATTTATTCTTCAAACGGCACTCTTACCTGCGAGGATTTGCCCGCATCTCTTTATAACGAGAGAATTGACGCCGAAACCTTTGCAGAGTGGGGAATTGAGTATTTCAAATACGATTTCTGCCATAATAAAAAAATACCGATGGAAGCTCCCTCTTTTGACAGTATTATTATCAACTCCAAGGACGGAACTCAGGAAATAAAGCTTGAAGCCGAAAACGCAGAGCTATACGGTACTGCTGCCGTACTGCACGATAAGCATGGCAGCTATGTCGGACGGCTTGACAATAACACGGGCAGTATTAAGTTCAGCTTCGTCAACGTTCAGAAGGAGGGGGAGTATATCTTCACCTTCATTTACAGAAAGCTGACTGTTAATGAAAAATATGCCGAAATCACGGTTAACGGCAAGGATGTTTACAAGCTTGAAATACCCAAGACAAGAATGTTCAACGCCTTTGGCAGAGCTCAGCTTCTGATAAAGCTCAATGCGGGCGACAACGTAATTGAAATAAGAAACCCGATAGGCTCAAAAATGGACAGTGCTGCAAGGCAGTATACCGATATGGGCAAAGAGCTGAAGCGTGCAACCGCTCTTTATGCCGAGAAACACAAAGTTCCCGAAAAGCCGATTGTGTATTCGATATGCGAATGGGGTGCGAACAAGCCCTGGAAATGGGGCGCTCAGGCAGGTAATCTCTGGCGTACAACTCTTGACATACAGCCGAACTGGGCTTCGGTTGTCGGAATTTACGAAACCAACGTCAGACTGTACAAGTATTCCTGCAAGGGTTGCTGGAACGATCCCGATATGCTTGAAGTCGGCAACGGCAGCCTGAGCGTAACCGAAAACAAGGCGCATTTCAGCCTCTGGTGTATGATGGCGGCTCCGCTTATACTCGGTAATGATATCAGAAAGTTTATCAATGACGACGGTACTGTAAACACAAACGACAAGACCTTGCAGATAGTTACCAATAAGGACCTTATTGCCGTGGACCAGGATGCCAAGGGCGTTCAGTGCCGCAGAATCAAGACTAATCTGCTCACTGACGTGCTTGTCAAACCGCTTGAAAACGGAGAGGTTGCAGTTTGCTTCTTCAATAAGTCACCCGCAGCAATGGATATCCGAATTAAGATGTCTGACATCACGAATCTCAGCTGGGTTGATATACCGTCAGCTGCCGAGTATGAGTGCTTCGATCTTTGGAGCAAGGAAAAAATAAGATTCAGAAACGAGCTTAGCGCAACGGTTGACCCTCACGGCGCCGAGGTGTTCAGAATCAAGGCTTTATAATAAATCTGTTTTGAGGTGGATTTATGTATAACGAAAAGGACAGGGATAAGAGCGGTTTTAATCCCTATTCTCCGCCCAATTTCACAATCGACGAAACCAAATGTATAAAGTACGACGATACCGGTCGGATAAAGGCCATCGTTCCCGTGGAAAAGACGCAGAAAGAAAAAATTAAGCTTGATTTTCAGCGGGTTAAGAAGTACGTTATTGCTTTTCTCGTTTTCTGCATTTTGATGGAATGCTATCACTATGTCAGAAGCTATGCTCCGTGGAAGTGGAAGGTTGAAGCCTTCAGACCGATAATCGTTGACAACCTGCTTAAGGTTTCGTCTGCGTCGTATTATCCGCAGAAATTTTTCAATGATTTTATCAATGAAGGAAAAACGCCCGAGAATATGGATAATGAGGATAATCAGCAGATTATCCGCAGCTTAAAATCTCAGGTCAGCAGAAAGTCATTACTGTACAAATCTCCCGCTGAAATTGAAGAGCTGTTAGGCGCACCTGAAACGGAAGAGAGCCTTAACCGGGCAAACGTTTCGTGGCAGGGAAACGGATTGTTTCCTTATGACGGCGATTATGAATATGAGCACACCGAGCTGTACTTTGCATACAGCAAAAAGAATTATAATTACTATATGCTTGTTGACTACGTATGCGATATATCAAGAGCAGTAAGTATGATGTCATTTGAGATAAACGAATAATACGGGTTAAGATATGAAGGTTAAACTTTACACTTTGGGCTGCAAGGTCAATCAGTATGAGACCGAGCAGATGACGGAAAACTTTATAAAAAACAGTTACGAAATCACATCCGACGATTCATCGGCGGATGTTTTCGTCGTCAATTCCTGTACCGTCACCGCCGAGAGCGACCGCAAAACGCGTCAGCTTGTCAGAAGACTTAAGAGAAACAATCCTGATAGCGTTGTAGTGCTTACGGGTTGTATGCCTCAGGCTTTTCCCGATGAATCGGGCAGGCTTAACGAAGCTGATATAGTTATCGGAAACCGTAACAACGCCGATGTGATTAACAGACTTGAAGCAGTCTTCAAAAAGCGCAGCCGTGTGGTTGATGTTATTCAGCACGAAATGGGCGAACGCTTCTGCGGGGAGCCTATTTACGACTTTAACGAACGTACAAGAGCAATCGTTAAAATTGAGGACGGCTGCGACCGCTTCTGTTCGTACTGCATAATTCCGAAGGCTCGCGGTCGGGTACGCTCGAAACCGATTGAAGTTATAAAAGAAGAAGTTTCCCGTTTAGCTGCAAAAGGCTTTTGTGAGGTTGTGCTGGTCGGTATCAATCTTTCCGCTTACGGTAAGGACACGGGCGAGAGCTTTGTTGATGCGATTAAGGCGGCGTGTGACGTTGACGGCATTAAAAGAGTGCGTCTCGGTTCACTTGAGCCCGATCATATCACCGACGAAGTGATTGAAGGCCTTTCAAGGCTTGATAAGCTCTGCCCGCAGTTCCATATTTCTTTGCAGAGCGGCTGTGATGCAACGCTCAAAAGGATGAACAGACACTACAGTGCTGAGGAATACTTTGAACTTACTCAGAAGCTTCGCAGTTCTTTTTTCGATTGTACACTTACAACTGATATTATGGTCGGTTTTTCGGGCGAAACGGATGAGGATTTTGAAGAAACGGTACGTTTTTCCAAAAAGGTAGGCTTTGAGAAAATTCATATTTTCCCATACTCTGTCAGAGAGGGGACAAGGGCGGCGGCTTTTGACAGTAAGATTGAAAAATCAGTAAAAGAAAAACGGGCAGCAATTCTTAACGAAGCAGCCCAAAGAATACGAAGCGATTATCTAAAAAGGCAAATCGGCAAAACGGTCGAGATAATACCCGAAACGAAGCATGACGAAAGATATGTTTTCGGCTACACGGCGAATTATACTCCTGTAATGGTAAAATCACCTGACCTGACCGTCGGCATTCCCGTAAGCGTCAGGGTTACCGACAGCGACGACGAATATTGCTACGCTGAATTATAAGACAAATAAAATGAACTCCGCAGTAGATACTGCGGAGTTTTTATGGTTTATATACTATTTATATATTACAGGTATAATCACGTCGCCTTCGTTATCGTCAAGGTCGTCAAGCTCTTCTTCTTTTTCCTGACTTAAGAGTATATCGTCTGTCAGGTCTGTAACATCGTCAGTCTCATTGACGTATTCAACTATCGATATAAACATAGTTACAAGGAACAGATAGGGGATGGGGCAGAATATACCGGGATTGACAAGTGACATCATTTCAATTCCGAGATACGCTACCAGTATTGTTACGTTGAACACCGTGCGTTTCTTTATAAATAGAATAATTCTTGAAATGAACTGTACCGAGAATGCAGCGATTCCGACAAGTCCGAGGCTCGCCATGATCTGTAGCGGTTCGCAGTGATACCAGCACAGCGCGAACTTGGCTGACGGGTGAACGTCGCGCTTGCCCATATATGCAAGTCCCGTTCCGAAAACCGGACTGTCATAGAAGTCCTTGAACGCGCGCTCAAACAAACCAAGCCTGACCTCGTTTTCTCCGCCTGACAGACTGTTTATAAGTCTGCCGAATGTTGCACCGAAGAAACCAAAGAAATCCTGAACGAACAGAACTATCGCGAAGACTATTCCGCCCGCAATTGCCACAAATGCCCAACGGTGTCGTCGGTCAATACCGACAAGTATGCTCAGCGTCATTATAAGCTCAATGAGGCCGAACAGCATACCGCCCCTTGAGCCCGTGAGAAGTATGGCAATATACAGAATCAGTGACAGGAAAATGTACGAAGGCTTTTTGACAGCTTTGAATGCTGCAAAAGGCATAGCGAACATCAGAAACGTGGATATGTTGTTTCGCCACTGCATATACAGTATGCCTTTATACAGCATAACCTGCGATGCGTTTTCAATATAAAACTCAAGTATCATAAATACCGCGAACAGTCCCATATAAATCATTATATTGGTGAACTTGTTCTTGACTGAGTATTCCCGAGACGTTCTGATATATGTGTTGAGCATTACGTATATCAGCAGCATACCGAAGCCCAGCCCAAAAACGTAATAGAACGATACGAGGCTGAAATACTGTTTTGCACTGATGAAGCCGAAGCCTCCAAGTGTTACTGCCACGCTGACCATTAATACTGGAATGAACAGCCTGCCTGTTTTTACGGGCTTTCGGTAGTGTACGAAATGAAATATCAGTGCCGCAATCAGCGGTGCGGCTACCCATACTATCTTAATAAAGTAGTCGAACGAATCGTAGCATTTGATGAGCGTTTCCGATATCAGCAAAAAGGGAAGAGTAGCTGCGAGAAGATCGTCGCTTATTACGAGTATAAAAGATACAATAAGTATAAACAGTGCTACGCCGATAGCTTCGATGTGAAATACGGTTATCAGAGCAGCAAGGACAAAAAGGATTATCATAAACCTGTCGTCAAGGACAAATTTACGAATCCAATCCGTCTTTTCACTTTTCAGAAAGCGATCTAACATAATGTACCTCATACTGATTTGTTCGGGTTCATTATAATACTAAAAGGCGTATTTTTCAACATAAACATACAATTATATTTATATGCGTGCGCAGGAGCAGAATAGGACGACATTTAGGGAACGCCCGGCGGCGTTTAAAAAATCGTAAAATTTTTTCAAAAAAATTAAAATTTGGTGTTGACATTTGTCGGTTGTTTTGATATTATATTCGAGCGCTCAAACGAGCGCACCTTTTCTGGACCTTGAAAATTAAACAACGACTAGAACAAGAGAACCCTGAGATTCAGCTCATACGAAAGTATGGGAAGAGTTTTTAGAAGAAGTACGAAAAGTACGAACCTTTAATTGAGTAGATTAAGGATAAGAAGAGCAGAGAATGCTATTCTGAAGAATGATTGATTCATCCGAAAGGATGTATTGATAGAATTTTTTAGAGAGTTTGATCCTGGCTCAGGATGAACGCTGGCGGCGTGCCTAATACATGCAAGTCGAACGGAGATGCCTTTTCAGAAGCCTTCGGGCAGACGAGTTGGTATTCTTAGTGGCGGACGGGTGAGTAACACGTGAGCAACCTGCCTTTCAGAGGGGGATAACGGCTGGAAACGGTCGCTAATACCGCATGATATACCGAAGTGGCATCGCTTTGGTATCAAAGGAGCAATCCGCTGAAAGATGGGCTCGCGTCTGATTAGATAGTTGGTGGGGTAACGGCCTACCAAGTCGACGATCAGTAGCCGGACTGAGAGGTTGAACGGCCACATTGGGACTGAGATA
>JAEEUJ010000191.1 GCA_016290515.1 Clostridiaceae bacterium | reverse complement strand
GGCTGCGAGTCGGTAAAGAAACTTGAATTCAATGAATTTCCGCTGACGGTTGCCATTGATGCAAACGGCGGAAATCTTTTCGGAGATAATAATGATTAACGAAGAAGCTTTAGCTTTAAGAAAACAGATAATTGAAAACGAATTTCGACGCATGAACGATATGCAGAAAAAAGCGGTCTTTAACACACAAGGACCGCTTTTAATTCTTGCAGGCGCGGGCTCGGGAAAAACCACAGTCGTAGTCAACCGTATTGCCAATCTTATCAAATACGGCGACGCGTACAATTCGGACTGGTTTGAGCGCACGCCCGACGAAAACGATATCGAAAATATGCGCCGTTATCTTGACGGCGATACCTCCGTTTACGGCAGTATAGCCGATATAATGAGCGTCAATGCAGTTAAGCCGTGGCAGATACTCGCAATAACCTTTACAAACAAGGCTGCCGACGAGCTTAAGGAGAGACTGTCCGTTATGCTCGGTGAGGAAGCGCTCGATATCTGGGCGAGTACCTTCCATTCGTGCTGCGTGCGTATTCTGCGCCGCGACGGCGAGAGAATTGGCTTTTCAAAGCACTTTACGATTTATGACACCGACGACTCGAAGCGGGTTATAAAGGAGTGCATGAAGCTGCTTGATATTGACGACAAATTCCTTTCGCACAAGACTATCCTCAACGAAATCAGCAAGGCGAAGGATTCACTCATCACACCCGACGAATACGCCCAAACCTATCAGGCAGATATTCGCCTTTCGCGCGTTGCCGAGTGCTATAAGAAATACGAAAAAATGCTCGCCGAAGCGGACGCTATGGACTTCGACGACATTATAGTAAATACCATAAAGCTTTTCGAGGAAAATCCCGAGGTGCTCGAATACTATCAGCGCCGCTTTAAGCACGTTATGGTTGACGAGTATCAGGACACAAACTACGCTCAGTATAAGCTGACGGCGATGCTTGCCGACGGCTGGCGCAATATCTGCGTTGTCGGCGACGACGACCAGAGTATCTATAAATTCCGCGGCGCAACTATCGAGAACATTCTGCAGTTCGAAAACCGATACGAAAACACAACCGTTATAAGACTTGAACAGAATTACCGTTCGACTCAGACTATACTTGACGCGGCCAACAGCGTTATCGAAAACAATTCCGAGCGCAAGGGCAAGAATCTCTGGACCGACAACGGAACGGGCGGTAAGATATGCTGGCACACCTCCAACGACGAGGTTGCGGAGAGCAACTATATAGTCGATCAGATTGAAAAGCTTGAAACCGAGGGCTTTAAGCGCTCTGATATCGCTGTGCTTTACCGTATGAACGCGATGTCGAACTCCGTCGAGCGCGCGCTCGTGCGAAGCGGTATTCCGTACCGTCTTATCGGCGGCCACAAGTTCTATGACCGAATGGAAATCAAGGACGCCATGGCGTATTTAAGCGTAATCAATAATCCCGCCGACAAGGTAAGGCTGACGAGAATTATCAACGTGCCCAAGCGCAGCATAGGTCAGACGAGCGTTGACAACGCCTCGCAGATTGCGGACACGCTGGGCGTACCGCTTTTTGAGGTGCTTAAAACCGCCGACGAGTATGAGCTGCTCAAAAGAAGCGCATCTAAGCTGATTGCGTTTACCGAAATGATTGAGGAGTTTATTGAGTTCGCCGAAAATGCCGAGCTTGAGGAGCTTCTCGCGTACGTGCTTGAAAAGACGGGCTATACCGAGAGCCTTCGCAACGAGCCCGAACGCTTTGACGACCGAGTGCAGAACCTGAACGAGTTAGGCTCGACCTTGAAGAGATATAAGGAGGAAAACCCCGACGGCACGCTCGGCGATTTCCTTGAAGAGGTCGCGCTGATGACCGATATCGACGCCTATAACGACGATGACGACAAGGTTGTTCTTATGACGCTTCACTCGGCGAAGGGACTTGAATTCCCCGCCGTATTTATCTGCGGTATGGAGGAGGGGACCTTCCCCGGCAATCAGAGCCTGTTCGACCCGCACGAGGTCGAGGAGGAAAGGCGGCTTTGCTACGTCGGCATAACGAGGGCGAAAAAGCGCCTGTTCCTTACGAACTGTAAATCGCGTATGGTATTCGGCTCGACGAGCTATTACCGTCCGTCGCGTTTTATTGACGAGATACCAGAAAATCTGCTTGAACACTCGCAGGACGGCTTTGCGGGCTCATTCGGCTCGTTCGGCGGTTCATATTCCGGTGCGGGCGCAAGGGCGGTAAGCAAGGCAAAAAGCTATTTCGCCGCCGACAGCGACGTTGAGGACTACGAAGCGCCGAAAACGGTTGACCGCGGCTTTTCGGGCGCACCGAAGAAAGCGCCCGTTGGCGCTTCGCTTGACTACAAGGCGGGCGACACCGTCGAGCACGCCGTATTCGGTCAGGGCGTGATACTCTCAACCCAACCTATGGGCAACGATATGCTTCTCGAAATCGCCTTCACCGAGCGCGGCACGAAAAAGATAATGGCAAAAATGGCGAAGCTTAAGAAGGTATAACATAACAAGGCAGGAAAAATCCTGCCTTGTTTTTATGTATAGGGGCGATTTGCGAATCGCCCGTTTCTATTGACTATCACTAAACACAATGATATAATACATTTTTGAAAAAGAATCTTTGCTCCGGGGGGGATAATAATGATAAAGGTGTTTACTAAACGCTTTTTGTCATTACTTCTTGCATTAATAATTATACTGTCATCTTTGGCTTGGACTGCATTTACATCGTTTGCAGATGATGCTATCCACATTAGCGTTGACGGACTTTGGAAATACAAAATACTTTATAATGGCAAAATATCGATTTGTTCGGGAAATGAATCAAAAGCATATTTAGGTGAGGCTACTGAACTAATAATTCCGTCAGAAATAGATGGATATATCGTTAAAAGTATTGGCGAATATGCATTTTATGGGTGTACTTTTATTGAAAAAGCAATAATATCAAATGGTATTAATACTATCGAAAAAGATGCTTTTAGTTATTGTACAGCACTTAAAAGCATCACGATTCCCGAAAGTATAACGAATATAAAGAGTTCTTTTTCCTATTGTACAGCATTAAATGCGGTTTGTATTAATAGCTTGGAGGCTTGGTGTAAAATTGAATTCTTTGGAGGAAGCGTTGCAAACCCTCTTTTCTATGCACATGATTTATATGTCGATGGTGTGCTTGCTACTGAAATAGTTATCCCAAGCAGTATCACGAAAA
>JAEEUJ010000190.1 GCA_016290515.1 Clostridiaceae bacterium | reverse complement strand
TGCTGACGTTAAATGGACCGTTGACATCAAAGCCGTCATCCGTAACGACCGTTGTGCTGTTTATTACGGTTATGTCCTTGGTATATGTGCGTATAGTTGTTCCGTCTTTATCATTACTGGTATCATAGGCCAGCGGCTCGGAATTAGGTGCTATTGAAGCGTCTGCAAGTCTTACGGTGCTGTTGAACGATCCGGAAAAGACTCTGTTTGACATACTCAGATTGGCTGTATAATTGCTCATGTTTCTGCGGCAGTATGCCAGAACCTGACCTATCTGGTTAAACACTTCAAACTCGTAATACCTGTTGGACTCTGTCTGATAGCGGTTGGCAACGCTGACGGCTGAAGGGGCTCTTTCAGTTACCGTAATGCTTTTTGATGACTCGCCGACCGCAAAGCTCAGATCGCCGCCTACCATGTTGAAATGAACGCCTGCAAGCGCAGTTTTGCTTATGGTTCTGTAAGAAACAATCTGTGCCGTCGATGTGTCGGAACGGGTAATCGTAAAGACGTTACCGTTGTTTGTAACCGTGAATTTCACTTGAGTATTCATATCGACTGCGGATGCCGTAAACGGTATTACCGTAATTATCATCAATATACTCAGTAAAAGTGAAAGTGATTTTTTCAATGTGTGTTTCATATCCTGCCTCCTGTTTATCTTATAACGTATTCATTCATCATCATCTGTTTGAGAAGTAAGAACTCCTCTGTTCTGTCCGCCTCGTTTCTCGAGTAGAGAAGTCCCTGAGCGTATCTGACCGCTACGGCTATCATTATATGGCTTGTGGCGGCGAACATTTTCTCCTCGGACAGCTCGGTTCGCAGCGTGCCGTCCTTTTTTCCCTTTTCGTAAACCGAGTGAAACATTTTCGCTATTTCACCGATAGATTCAATATAAGGCTTGAGCTGCTTCGCATCGGCTTTTTCGTGCTGAACGTAGTTGTTGAAGTCCTGATTGAAGCACAGCAGCGGTTTATACTTTTCGTATAACTCAATATAGAAGTTGAGGTAAAACTCAAATTCCTCGGCGGCGGTCATATCGTCCGCCTTTTCTTTTTCTCTGAGTTTATTTATATGCCTTATGTAATCCTGCCACTGCCTTGTCGCGATATCAATCACAAGCGCCAGCTTTGTGTTGTAATAGCGGTATAGAGTTGCTATTCCTACCGAGCAGGCGTTTGCAATCTCCTGCATGGCAACGGACTCGATACCCTTTTTCGAGAAGATTTCAAAGCCCTTTTTCAACATCAGCTCACGCTTTGCCGCCATCTCTATTTCGTCTTTTTCAATATTTCGCATTTGAAACAACCTTCGTTTCGTGATAAATGATTTATTATGATAAACATTCTATCATAATAAGTCGGTTATGTCAACGTAATCTACACCGAGGCGTTCAAGCGTTTCAAACACGGTATTCTGCACAAAAACAAGAAGCTATAAATGTAGATTATCACTAACGTTTTTAAGGCGTTTTGCGTTGACTCGAACACTAAAAAATGATATATTTAATATGTATTTTTACAATTATATTTTTAAGGGGAGATTGTTTTGAAGAATACAAGGAAATTACTGTCGGTAATTCTCTCGCTTGTAATGGTAATCTCGGCTCTGCCGTTTACCGCATTGCAGGTGTTTGCCGACAACTACGGAGCAGGCAGTTTTGAAAGCTCCGTAAATGTTAAACGTTTTGCATCAGATCCGTTGGGCAGCGCTGAGCCAATCACGCTTGACACGCCGGTCCTTGCCACTATTGCCAACGGCGGCGATTATGCATATTTCTCGTTCACCCCCTCTGCCAGCGGCACGTATTATTTTGAATCCATGCTTGACGTCGGAGACACCTACGGATACGCATACGATTCCGATATGAGCGAGATTACCTCCGACGACGACAGCGGCGAAGGTTACAACTGCAAGGTCTCGTGTGATCTTATTTCGGGAAACACCTATTATTTCGGTGTAAGGTATTACAACGATTCAGCCACAGGCAGCTTTAACGTTAAGCTTACGAAGGCTCCTTCGGCTTCCTCAATCAGCTTCACGCAGGGCACATCCGGCAACGGCTTCGTAGGACACAGCTTTACTCTTGAAGTTGAATTCAGTCCTTCCGGCAGTTCATCGGAACCGGTTACTTTTACTTCGGGTAATGACGGCGTTGCTTCAATACTGAGCTCAAGCGGCAATTCGGTAACCGTTATATGTAACAGCGAAGGCACGGCTGCGATTACAGCAACCTCGGAAAGCGGACTTACCGCAACATACACCGTTACCGTAACCGATATTCCGGTCATTGCGCTTGATACGCCGACACAGGCTGATATTTTCGGCGGCGTTCAAACATATTATTCATTTACGCCGAGCTAAAGCGGCACTTATTTCTTCTCGTCCTCCGGTAACAGCGACACTTTAGGTTATTTATATGACTCAGGACTGAATCAGATTTCAAGTGACGATGACAGCGGCGAAGGCAACAATTTCAAAATTACCTGCGAACTTGAGGCAGGCTCAACCTATTATTTTGCCGCACAGCTTTACGGCGCAGGTTCGGGAAGCTGTACCGTCCTGCTCACCAAGGCATCTGCCGCAACCGCCGTATCCTTTGCGGAAGGCACTTCGGGCGAATACTTCATTTATGACAGAGTTAATCTTAACGCAGTATTCTCGCCCGAAAACTGCATTCAGGAAAGCTGCACCTTCACTTCGGACAGCAGTATTGCGAATATTGTTTACAGTTCGGGCACTTACTGTGAAGTAGATCTTATCGGAACAGGTACGGCGACAATCACCGCAACAAGCGAAAACGGTCTTACCGCAACCTATACCGTTACGGTAAACGCTCTTCCCGAGCTGACGCTCAACACTCCCTGCACCTTCTCTCTGAGCGATTACAACACTCCCGTAAGCTATACCTTTACTCCTTCAGAGACGGGTTATTACTATTTTAATAACACTCAGGGAGCATACGTAGAGATTTATGAGGAAAGCAGCTACATTACGTACGGCAGCGGCAATTTCAGCAAAGAGCTTTACGGCGCAACGACCTATGTAATTAAGTTCAGTCAATTCAACGACAGCAACACCGCTACTATATCAAAGTGCGTTAACGCTACCGGCATCACTTTTGAGAACGGCTCAAGTTATTCGGGCTACGCAACTACGACAAAGACGATTTACGCAAATCTCGCCCCCGAAAACGCAATTCCCGAGAGCGTAACGTTCTCCTCAAGCAACAGC
>JAEEUJ010000189.1 GCA_016290515.1 Clostridiaceae bacterium | reverse complement strand
TTAAGAAGGAATATCGTCCTCATTGCGCTCTCGACGAATTTCACAACCGCAAGCTGTGCCGCCGCAGGTTCGCCGTGGTCAAGACAGCGTTTGAAATTGTACTGTCCCGACTGAGCCATTAAAAGCACGTTGCCCGCAAGTTTTTTAAGCCTTACGTCCTCTGGCATATTGAGAAGCTTGTTGCGTATGAGCGTAAACGCACCGCAGTCGTCGCGGAAAACCTCGCCGTTTGTGGCCTCGGATAAATAAAACTCCTCAATCCTCAGCCATTCGCTTGTACTCAGATCGCCCGTGGGTGAGCCAACCTTTTCATTATAAAAACCACTCATGCGTATTACGCCGTGACGGTTTGAGCCGACGGGACTCAAAATGCTTCGCTTGATGCCCATATATTCCTTGGGAAGCTTCGCATACGCTCTTTCAAGCTGAAAAGCAACCTGACGGTCAATTACGTCTTCGTCGGGAATGAAAAGGCAGAATCCTGCTTCGAAATCGTGGTCACGCGAGATTTCGTCGTCATAGCCGTAGCACTCCGAGCCCGAGCCGACAAGACCGACGGCTATAAGATTTTCGTATTCGGAAAACTGCTCGCGCAGCATTTTTTCACCGTATTCGAGATAGAAGTTTTTACAGATTTCAAGCCCTTTCATGGTATTCCCTCACTCTTCTGTCGAGCTCGTCGGCAAGCATAAACCAGCCGTAATAGCGGAAACCCGACGCGCATTTGTCACAGACGAAATAGTAGTAGCTGTTCTTTTCAAGGCTTTCGTCGTTAAGGCACGCTTCGGCCTTCTCAAGACATTCGTTAATCTTTTCGGCGCCGTCCTCAAGTCCGTCCTTCGCCTCGTAAAGCGAAGCTAAATTCAGATAGGTTGACGCCATATCAAGACTTCCGTTTTTAACCGATTTCATTATTTCCAGCGCCTTGCCGTAATAATCCTCTGCCTCGTCAAAACGCTTCAGGTCAACAAGCGTCAGCGCCATATTGTTATAAAGCCCCGCAAACTTCGGGTCACTCTTTTCAACGCGCTTCTCGTATGCTGCAAGCGCCTTTTCAAAATAGCCGATTGACACCTCGGGCTTGCCGACGAATTTCATAGCCGTTGCCGCGTTGAGATAGGTTGTGCCGTAAATCTCGGTGCCGTCAAGCTGAAGCTTTTCGGCGAGCGCGACTGCCTTTTCCGCGCTTTCAAGCGTCTTGTCGGGTTTGTTCATCTTGCGGTAAAGTCCCATCATTTCGTTGTAAATGATAAGCTGACCTTCCTCGTCGTTTCCGACCTGCGCTTCGCCGAGCCAATAGCTGAGATGGCGCTCTGCGCTTTCATAGTCTTCATAGGCTAAGTGCTCGTCAAGCTTCGACATCATTCTGCCGACGTCGATTCTCGTGACCTTTTCGCCGCCCGGCGCGTCCATACACAGCACACAGCGCGGCTCCTCGTAATCCTCTTTTGTAAGATAAGTGCTTTTACCGTTATCGTTCATAAAATCACTCCGTAATTTGATAAAACAATTATACTACAAACCGTCGCTTAAATAAAGCAAAAAAATAATTGCCATTATTATTAATTTGTATTACAATACTTTCAAAGGCGGCGATATTTTGGAAAACTCGTTTTCGGTTAAGCCGATAGCTTACATCTATACCGATTTTAATGAAAAATTCGGTGTTCCGCGTCAGAGCGGAATTATAGAAAAACTGACGGGCAAAATTGTTTTTGAGCCCGAATTCCGCGTTGCCGAAGCTTTACGAGAGCTTGACGGTTTTTCTCACATCTGGCTTATCTGGCAGTTTTCCGAAAACGTTAATGCCGACTTTTCGCCGACAGTGCGTCCGCCCAGATTAGGCGGCAACAAAAGGGTAGGGGTGTTCGCTTCGCGTTCGCCGTTCCGTCCGAATTCGCTCGGACTTTCAGCGGTTAAAATCGAGAGAATTGATTATGATTGCGAAAAAGCACCCGTAATATACGTTTCGGGAATTGATATGAAAAGCGGTACGCCGATTTTTGATATCAAACCGTATATTCCTCTGTCGGATTCGATATCCGACGCAAGCGAGGGCTTTACGGCAGGGACTAAGGATTACGAGGCTGCAGTCGAGTGCAGCGAAGAACTTCTGAGCGTCCTTCCCGATGACAAGCGAGAGCTTCTCATTGAAGTATTAAAACACGATCCGCGCCCGTCGTATAAGGCCGACGAGCAACGGATTTACGGCCTTAGCTTTGCAGGCTATAACGTAAGCTTCGAAGCGGACGGCGAAAAACTAATAGTTACGGAGATTAAGAAACTGTAATGTCAAAGGTTATAAAGCATTTCAGAACAATTACAAAACACCGCCATCAGGTCATAAAGCACTGCTTTAAGGCGGGAATCGGCGCGCAGGGGCTTCGTCACGACCTGTCGAAGTACACTCCCGTCGAGTTTATCAACGGCGTGAAATACTACGCCGAGGGCAAGCGCAGTCCAAATGAAAACGAGCGTGCCGAAAAAGGCTATTCCGAGGCGTGGCTTCACCACAAGGGCAGGAATAAGCACCACTTCGAATACTGGAACGACTACAATCCGAAAATCAAGAAGTACGCGCCTATAAAAATGCCGCTTAAATACGTCGTCGAAATGTTCTGTGACAGGGTTGCGGCCAGCAAAATTTATCAGGGCGAAAACTACACGGATTCCCATCCCTACGAGTATTTTCAGAACGGCAGGGACAAGCGCGTTATCAACGACGAAACCTCGGATCTGCTTGAGAGCCTTCTGCTTATGCTCAAGGAGCAGGGTGAGGAAAAAACCTTTGAATATATCAGAAATGAGTTAATAAAAAAGGACGATTATTAATCGTCCTTTTCTTTTTGGTATCTGTGTTCTTATTTGTCAAGCTGTAAGAACCCGACCTTTTTCATAGCCTTTTTAAGCGTTCTTGACGCAAAACGGCTTGCATTTTCCGCGCCCTTTTCGGCACAGCCGAGCAGGTAAGCCTTATCGTTCATAAGTCGGTTGAATTCAGCCTTGACGGGCTGAAGCTCCGCGATAACCGCTTCGCCGACCGCCTGCTTGAAATCACCGTAGCCCTTGCCATCGAATTCAGCGGTAATTGCGTCGAAATCCCTGCCCGTGCAGCAGGAATAAATCTCCATAAGATTGTTGATTCCGTCCTTGCCCTCACCGTAGTAAACCTTTGCCTCGGAGTCGGTAACGGCGGACTTTATCTTTTTCATAATCGTCACGTCGTCGTCGAGCATCGAGATAAACGCCTTGGTATTCGCGTCGGATTTGCTCATCTTCTTGGTAGGCTCCTGAAGGGACATA
>JAEEUJ010000034.1 GCA_016290515.1 Clostridiaceae bacterium | reverse complement strand
GAAGGTTGAAAAAATATATCAGCCTTCGAAATGCGAGCTTGTGTTCCTTATGCGGACACGGGCAGGTGCTTTCCGTCTGTACATGTCCGCTCAGGCAATTTCGCCGAGAATCAATATATCCGAGCTTTCCTACGAAAACCCCGCCAAACCGCCGATGCTCTGTATGCTTCTGCGCAAGCGGCTGACGGGCGCGGTGCTGACGGGCATAACCCAGATTTCGCTCGACAGAATACTCTGCCTTGACTTTGACGCGACCAATGAAATAGGCGACCGTGTTAAATTAAAGCTTTATGTCGAGATAATGGCTCAACGCAGCAATCTCATACTCGTTGATGCAGACGGTAAAATCATAGATGCAGTCAAGCGTGTTGACGAAACGAAGTCCACCTTCCGCGAGATTTTACCGGGCGGGACGTATCTTCTTCCGCCGTCTCAGAATAAGCTCAATATACTTGAGGACAGCTCAGCCGATATAGCCGAAGCGGTCAAAAACTGCAAAAATCAGCTTCTTTCAAAGGCTCTGCTTAGTGTGATACTCGGCATTTCGCCCATTGTTGCGCGCGAGCTTGCGTACCGCTGTGTGGGCGATGATATTATGTGCGACCTGCTGACGAAATACGACCTTGAAAAGCTGGCAGGCGAGCTTGACACAATAAAAAAACAACTTACCGAAAAAACTCCGAAGCCCTTCGTCGTGTTCGACAGCGAGGACAAGCCGCTCGACTTTTCGTTTACCGAAATCACACAGTACGGCTCAATGCTGAAAACGAAAGAGTACGACTGCTTCTCAACCCTTCTTGACGAGTTCAGCCTTGAAAAGGAACGCGCATACCGTATCAAGCGCAGAGCAGGCGATATCTACAAGCTGCTGGGCAACGCGCAGGAGAGAATTTCAAAGAAGGTCAACCTTCAGCGTATTCAGCTTGAAAAATGCGCCGACAAGGAGGAACTGAGAATTAAAGCCGAGCTTATCAGCTCAAATCTTTACCGCCTTGAAAAGGGTTGCGCGTACTACGATATCGAAAACTATTATGACAACAATAACATTCTGCGTATTGCCGCCGACCCCGCGCTGACGCCCGTGCAGAATTCGCAGAAATACTATAAGGAATACCGTAAGGCGGTCACCGCCGAAAAACTGCTCGGCGACCTTATCGAGAGCGGGGAGCAGGAGCTCGACTATATCGACACCGTGCTTGACAGTCTTTCGCGCGCCGACGGTGAGGCTCAGATTGACGAGATACGCCGTGAGCTTATCGACGGCGGCTATATAAGAAAACGTCATAAGGACAAGGTAAAAGCGCCTAAGCTTCTGCCGCCGTATGAGTTTACGACAAGCGACGGCTTCAGGGTGCTCGTAGGCAGAAACAATGTACAGAACGACATACTCTCCATGAAAACTGCCAAGAATTACGATATGTGGCTTCACACCCAGAGCTTCGCGGGCTCGCATACGATAATCGTTTCCGATAACCGCGAAATTACACAAACCGCGATAGTAGAAGCGGCGGCGATTGCGGCGCGTTTCAGCTCTGCGGGAGAGGCTAAGAAGGTCCCCGTTGACTACACGCTTGTAAAAAATCTCAGAAAACCGAAAAACGCCCGACCGGGCAAGGTGATATATCACGTTTACAATACGGTTTATGTTGAACCGAATAAGAGTATAGAAATATAGGTGACATTATGAAAAGAACAATCTCATTATTATTGACCGTGATTATGCTTGCGGTTATCGGCATTCCCGCTTATGCGGCCGATTACAAGTGCGAGCTTGTCGCGTCAGAAACCAAGGTAAATGCTGGCGATACGGTCAAAGTTGACGTCAGAATAAGCGATGGCTTGTCCGGAATCAACGTGATAATCAATTACGATATTGATAAGTTCGAGCTGATCGACAGTGAATCGTCGGACAGAATGTGGGTAGTCGGCAACACGGCGGAGCAGGGCAAGATAAATCTCGTCGCCGTATCCGAAGATGTTCAGCCCGCTCAGGAAATTTTCAGTTTCAAGCTTAGGGTACTTGCAGACGGCGGTAAGATTACAATGAAGGTTAAAGAGGCGCTCGCCGAGGGCACGGCGGACGTTTCATCGTCCGTTGTGACAAACGAACTTAAAATCAAGGCAAACGGCAATGCCGAGCGTCTTACGCCGATTACAACTGCTGCACAGAGCACAACCGATAACAGCGCCGTACCGACTCAGCAGAATTCCGCTGAAAACAGCGAAAACGTAACACCCTCAAACAGTAACGACGAAACCGTCACCGTTACCGATACCGACGCGCAGACAGAGCCCGTCACCGAACTTGACGCAGACGGCAATCCCGTAACCGAAGAGGAGTTTCAGAAGCAGTCAAATATCGGCCTTACCGTTGCAATCTGCGTAGGTGTTATCGCGCTTGCGGCGGCAATTGCGATTATAATCAAAAAAAGGGCCGATAAGAAAGCACAAGATATTGACGGCTCCGATGAAAAATAACCAAATAACTATTGACAATTGATTTTTAATATAGTATTATTTATCTATGTAGTTATGGGGTGATTTATGCCCTTTACTAACAGAATTCTAATTAAGGCGGTAAAACAAAATGAAAAAGATTCTTTCAGTTCTTGTAGCAGTTCTTCTCGTTTCACTTGCTTGCGTTCCTGCTTTCGCAGCTGACACGGTTACAATTAATCCTTCAGCTACCGAAGCTGCTGTAGGCGATGAGATTACAATCTCCGTAGACGTTGAAGCCGGTCTGACCGGTGCTAAAATCGTTCTCAAGTACGATACTGACTATCTTGAGTATGTTGAAGGTTCTGCTGCGGCTACCGACATTATGACCACCGAGTTTAACGATACCGTGTCCGGTGAAATTACTGCAGCAGGCGTTTGTACCGATCCCTGCGAGGCAGGTACTCTCTTCACAGCTAAGTTTAAGGTTAAGAAGGCTAACGCTCAGGTTTCTGCAGACGCTGACCAGATTCTTGACGATACCGGCGCTGATATCGCTCCCGGTATGACAATCGCACCCGTAACCATCGGCGAAAAGGCCGGCGGCGAAACCACCACATCCGCTAACGGCGGCGAAACCACAACAGCTGCTAACGGCGGCAATGGCGGCAATGGCGGCAACGGCGGCAACGGCGGCAACGGCGGCTCCAAGGGCGGTTCAAATAACCCCAAGACCGGCAACACTCCCGTTATCGGTGCAGCGGCAGTTGTACTTGCAGCTTCTGCAGCAGTTCTTGTTGCCATGAAGAAAAAGAACGAAGACTGATAGAATTCCATTTTAATTAAATACATAAGGCGTCTTTACAGACGCCTTTTTGTTTTGCTTATAATAATAACCCGCAGTAGTGATTACTGCGGGTTTAATTTTTAATCCAGATTTACGTCGAGCGCCTGCCTGATATCGTTGCCGATAAAGTCAAGTCTGTAATAGTTGTAAAGAATTCTCGAGGCGATTCTCTCGTTATAAGTCTTTTCAAGTTCATCTGCCTTGAGATTGGTGCTTATTATTGTCGGGTAACCCTTTGCAAGCCTTGTATCGACTATGTAGTAAAGCTCCGAAACCGTAAACTGCGTAACGAACTCTGCGCCCAGATCGTCGATGACGAGCACATCGCGGTTTATACGCGTTTCCCCTGTAGTGCCGTCAGGGTTTTCACTCCTGCCGAAGCGTTCACGCTCAATCATGCCGAAGAAATCATGAGCCGAACCGTAAACAACGCTGTAACCCTTTTTGATTACCTCAGCCGCAATTGCGAGCGAGAGATGCGTTTTTCCGAGTCCCGTGTTGCCGAACATATAAAGACTGTACGTGTTTCTGTCAAACGTCTTTGCATACTCAACGCAGAAGTTATAGATGTCAGACATCTTCTGCTTTGCGGAATCTCTGTAAAGGCTCAGATCAAAATCCTCAAAGCGTGATAACTGCAGGGGAGTCTTGACTGAGAGCTCGTCGGCAGAGAGCTTGTTGAGAAGCTCCTCAAAGCACTCGCAGATAACCCCTTCAACGTAGCCTGTGTCCTTGCATTTCTTACAGTGATATGCGGGCTCAAGATAGTCCTCGTCAAATCCGTTTGCCGTAAGAAATGCCTTTTTAGCTTCCTGAAATTTAAGATTGTCTTTTTTAAGGCTTTCTATATATTCCTTCGGGTCCTTACAACCCATAACGGCCTTGATTGCGTCAACTCCCGTCTGCGAGAGTTTTGCCTCAATCTCACCGTATTCGGGATGCGCTTTTATGAATTCTTCTTTTCTGGACTTAGCTTCCTCTTCGGCTTTTTCTTTTCTGCCTGCGAGGGTTGCCAGAGCCTTTGAAACCGTGGATGAAGAGTAAGTCATCAGCTGTCACCCCTTTTGTTCGTCTTCTTTTTGAAAACAATCTTTTTGTTTTCGTCGTCAGCCATAGTTTTATTTATATCGTACGAAGCGCCGCCGTCGTTCTTTGGCTTTGCCTTCGCCTTCGCCGCATTCTCGACATCCTCGGGCGTTTTGTAACCGTTTTCGTGCCACGAGGAAATTATCTTATCCATATAGGCAAAACTGATTTTACCCGTCTTTTCAACGGTGATTTCATACGCATACACCATCATTTCGACAGACGTTTTGTACGAATCCCATTTTATGAAGTATTCTTCCTGCTTTGAAGTCGCCTGAGGCGCCGTAAGACCGGTGAGCATTCTGAAATCGTTGTAGATGCTTTGGGCGCGCGAATGGCTGTTGATGTATTCGTCAGCCTGCTCAAGAGTGGAAATCTCGTTTTTGTACCAGCTTTTCGCAACGCCTAAAATAAACGCGTTTGAGGTCTTGCCGATATCAACGCAGTACTGAATAAGCCTCAGTATAATCTCAATCGGCAGGCCGTAGCCGTCCACCATCTGAACGAGCCGTGCGTTCATATCCTGCCCCGTAGTTCTGCCGAGCATGAACTGAACGTGATTGATAAGCTCCTCAATCTTTTTGTCCTCGTTCATTCTTGTTACAACCTGCTCGTAGGTCGGAAGCACAAGTTCTTCTTTTATCTCGACCTCTTTCTTCTCGGCAGGCTTTTCAGCCTTTTCAGCCTTATCTTTGAGCAGGTGGGAATCACTCGTAACAGGCTGGGCGGCAACTGTTTCGCCGTCCTTTACGAGTACGCCCTCGTTAACCCAGTAGTCGAGCGCTTCCTTAACGTCTGCCTCAGACGAGCCTATGCTCTTTGCCAGCTCGGATACAGAAAAAGCACCGCCCCGGTAATTGAGTATCCAAAGCAGTGATTTTACGGCGCAGAAGGACGCCATTTTTATGTACTTTTCAACTATGTCCCTGGGCACTACGAAAACCGAAGCGTAAAGGGAAGAATTGAGTGAATACATAACTTTTCCTTATATCTTTTTCTTACAGAAATCATTAAGCGCGCATTTTTCGCACATGGTCTTTCTCGCCGTACAGACGGCTCTGCCGTGCAGTACGCAGCGGTGGCAGAAGTTGTTGCTCTCGTCGGGCGGCAGGAGTTTGCGAAGCTCGGTCTCAACCTTTTTCGGGTCCTTAGTCGAAACAAGACCTATGCGGTTCGCAATTCTGATTAAATGCGTGTCCGTAACCACAGCGCCAGGCTGACCGAAAACGTCGCCGAGTATAAGATTCGCTGTCTTTCTGCCGACGCCCGGAAGGCTTGTCAGTTCCTCGATTGTCGAGGGGACCTCGCCGCCGAAATCGGATTTTATTTTCTGTGCTATACCTATTATATCTCTCGCCTTGCCGTGATAGAAGCCGCAGGAGTGAATAAGCTCCTCAACGTCCTCAACCTTTGCGTTGCAGTAATCGTCGAGAGTAGGGTATTTATTAAATAAAGCGGGAGTTACAAGGTTAACTCTCGCATCGGTGCATTGTGCGGAAAGTCTCGTCGCGATAAGCAGCTCAAGCGGATTTCTGTACTCCAGCGAGCAGAGAGCATCGGGGTATGTGCTCTTAAGTGCCGCGACGGATTTCACGGCAAGTTCACTTTTAGTCATTGATATAGGGCATTGCCTCCGGCAAATCTATAAGATAATCTGCCGAAACGTTAAAATATAAACATATAGCCTGAAGGTCCTTGAGCGACGGCTCCGTAACGCCGGTTTCAAGGAATGAAATTTTTCTCTGTGTCATACCCAACACATTTGCAAGATCGGTCTGAGTAAGCGGTGGAAGCTTGGACAGACGAAGCTGCTTAAATTTCGTGTTAAAAGCCATAATGTTACCCCTGTTTCTCAATGTACAAGTGGTATTTTAGCATAAAATAATCTACGTTGCAACACTTAAAAAGTGAAGTAAAAGCCGAAAAAAACAGCTAAAATTTGTGCAACTTTATTTTTATACAAAATGTAGTGTACAAGCCCTTGTTATTTATCAAAATATGACTTTTTTCTATTGTAAAAAATTTTTTTCTATGGTAAAATTATTTGTGTAAAAAACCAAAAGGAGCATAATATGTCAAAAAGTAAACTGTTAAGTTTGGTTTTGTGCGTCATATTGTTACTTTTAAGCGCATTTCCCGCCTTTGCGGACGAGGCTACGCTCGAAAGTAAAAGGGCGATTCTGCTGGGCGAGCCTACTGAGTTAATCTGCGTTTCGAAGCTCGGCGACACGGGGCGTTATCCCGAGAATTCAGCTGAGGGCGTGGCGGCGGCATTTGAGCAGGGCGCCGATATGGTGCTCATATATCTTCGCAAGACGTCCGACGGTCAGATTGTGCTGTTCTCAGACGAAAATCTTAAGAGAATGTGCGCCGATGCTCAGTCAAATTCAATAGATAAGAATATAAACGACGTAACGTTTGAGGAGCTTTCAACCTATTTCCTTCGCAACGGTAAGGGCGGCGAGCATGAGAAGCTGACCGCTTACAGCGTGTCCACCTTCGACGAAACGCTTAAGCTTTTGGGCGGCGGCAAGCTGTTGCTTATCGACGGCGCTTGGGATTTCAGGGACGAGGTCTGCGAAATACTTGAGAAAAACAACGCTATGCTTGATGCCGTGATTCTCACCGATGCCCGAAAGGGTGCCATTAAGTCGTGGCTTGGCGGCAGAGCATCGTCGCCGATAGTTTTCTCGAAATACGTCGGCACGGTTATCTGGAGTTCAAAATCATATATCAGAGGCTCGGTCAATGCGGGCGCGGCGGGTGTTATGCTCGCAAGCGGCAACCCGTACTCGACTACCTTCTCGGCTTCTGTTGTTTCCAAAACCCGCGGCAAACTTCGCGCGATGATTGATATGACCGACAAAAAGCTTTGCGGCAAGCGCGACGACACCGAAACCTACTGGGATGACGTAACCTCGCGAGGCTTCTCGGTCATCGTTACCGACAGGGTAGAGGAGTTGAATCTTTATAAGCAGAGAGTTGAGCTTTCGCGCCGAAATCTCTCCGAGCTTATCGACCGCGCAAAACAGCTTGACGACAGCACCTTGAGCACCTACTGGGCAAACAGGCTCAATTCCAATATACTCAAGGCGACAGACGCGCTTTCGTACAGCGTCAGCGCGCTCGAGCTTGACAACTTCTATAACGAGCTCAACTCGGTTGTCGTTTCGCTTTCCGACAGCAACTTGAGAAAGCGCGGAACACTCACCGTCAGCACAGGGCGTATTTTCGCCGCGGCGCTCGTTATAATCGCGTTCGTTGCGTTTGAGCTTTATATGGAGAGAATGCGCAACAAGCGTATCGCTCTTCGCCGCAAGGGGATTGATAAAAAAGGCAGATACAGATTAAAGAATAAAGGAGAATAGGATATGGCAAGTAAGTACTTTTGCGCAAAGGAGAACGGGAAGCTTCATTACCCGCACACCATACTGACGGGCTTCGGTTTTCTCGCTTCGTCTATTGCGTGGGCAATCTACGACCCGTACATCACAAAGATTCTAAACCAGCTTCTCAACGAGAGCGCGGTAATTACCGCATGGAGCTCGAAGCTTAATGAAATGTTCCCGAAGCTTGCGGAATTCGCAGCCGCAAACGGTGAGGACGTTTCAACCGCAGTCGGCGGTATTACGCTCGTACCTTTATTTATAGGTATTATAATGACGTTCGACAACATCTTCGGCGTTATTTTCCAGCCGACCTTCGGTAAGCTTTCCGATAACACGCATTCGCGCTTCGGCAAGCGCAGACCGTACGTCATCTACGGCGCGCCCGTTTCGGCGCTTCTGTTCGCGATAATTCCGCTTGTAGCGATTAAAATCGGTTCGCTTCCGCTGACCATGCTTTTCATTATTCTGTTCGTTTTCGTAATGTCGCTGTGGCGCGCGCCCGTCGTTGCGCTTATGCCCGACCTTACGCCCAACGAGCTTCGCAGTGAAGGCAACGCCATTATAAACCTTATGGGCGGCTTAGGCGGCGCTATCGGACTTTTCGCGGGTACAATAGTAACCGCGCTCTACTGTGCGGCAACCGGCGCGAATTCCAAGGCTGACGGCTGGGATGAGTTCGTTACCTTCCCGTATGTATTCCTGCTCGGTTCGGTCGTAATGATAATCGGTATGCTCGTCGTTCTCTTCTTCGTTAAGGAACCCGACAGCCGCATTAAGATTAAAGCAGAAGCAAATCAGGCTGCCGACGAGGCGGCAAGACGTCAGGCTGAAAAGGAAGCCGCAAAGGCCGAAAAGGAAGCCAGAAAAGCCGAAAAACTTTCCTCGGGCGAGAGAAGAAGCCTTGTGTTTATGCTTATGGGACTTTTCTTCCTGTTCTGCGGAACGAACGCCGTTACGACCTTCTTTGCGCTGTTTGCGGCGGAAATACTCAACAAGACCACCGCTCAGGCAACTATCATGACCACCGCGTTTGCGGCGGCATCGGCAGTTGCCGCAATTCCCGCAGGCTGGCTGGGTAAGAAAATCGGCCGTAAAAAGACGATTATCGGCGGACTTCTCGTATTTATTATCGCCTTCGGCGCTTACCTTGTAACGCAGAAGATGGGTATTGACTCTTTAAGCGGCGCGCTTATCTGGGTAGCGCTCGTTGTCGGCGGTATGGCTAATATGTGCATCACCGTAAATACCCTTCCGCTCGTACTTGAAATCGGCGGTCTCGATAAGGTCGGCACGTTCACGGGCTATTACTATACGGCAACCTTCTCGGCTCAGATTGCGACGCCCATTGTTTACGGTATCGTAAGAATGTTCACGGGTACGTATATGTCGCTGTTCTACTACTGCCCGATAGCCTTTATCCTTTCGCTTCTGTGCATACTCGTTGTCAAGCACGGCGAGGCAATCCCGCAGGAGGTTATCGACAAGGTCAAGGAAGAAAACGAAGACTGATAATTCAAAGTTTAAGGACGGGCGTTTGCCCGTCCTTTTATTTTTATATTGAAAATGAAGTAAAAATTTGGTAAAATAAAAACGTTAATAAACAAAAGGAGAGGTTTTTATGCCTAAAGAGAAAAAGACAAAGGGCAACGGCCTGAATTATAAGCGCACCTTCCTCATCGGCTTCGGCTTTATGGGCTGTATGCTTATGTGGTCGGTTTATAATTCCTACGTTCCCGTTATTTTCAGAGCCAAGCTCACCGAGCTTACGGGCGGCGGTTCGTCGCTTCCGGGTTTTTTATCGGTTGCGCTGCTCGTTAACGCCATAATGACTATCGACAACATTTTCGGCGTTATCTTCCAGCCTTATTTCGGCAAGCGTTCCGACAGCACCCATACCAAGTGGGGCAAGAGAATGCCTTACATTCTCATCTGCCTGCCGATATGCGCAATCTTTTTCAGCTTGATTCCTGTTGCCGCAACTCTTAAGGCGGGCGTGCTGAGCATTATACTTATGATGACGGTCATCATTTTCTTCAACTTCACGATGTCCGTCTGGCGTTCACCCGTCGTTTCGCTTATGCCCGACTTTACGCCTTCGCACCTTCAGTCCGACGCAAACGCAGTTATCAACATTATGGGCGGCATCGGTCAGATGATAGGCTTCGTAGTCGGTACTATTGCAACGGCGCTTGTCGGTCTTCTCGGCTTTACCTCGATGCAGGAGGCTCTCAAGGCCAAAACCAATACTCTCGGCCAGATACTCGCGACCAATCCCGACGGCAGCGTTGTCGTTAAGTATCTCAACGGCTTTAACCCTGAGCTTGCCGAGTATAAGGAGCATATCGCAAACTTCATCGCTTCGGGCAGAGATAAGCTTTATTTCAACGGCACTGCCTTCTCGTCGGCAGGTGAGGAGAGCCAGCTTGTAGCTCAGAAGATAGCTGCGGTCGGCGCTGACGGCAACCCGATTTACGTAAACTATGCGCCCATCTTCATTGTAGCGGCGGTTATTTCAGTTCTCTGTCTTGTAATTCTCACAATATTCTATAAGAGAAATAAGCAGTACGATCTTTCGAAGGATATCGTCCTTGAAAATGATACGAACGAGGAAAAGCCCAAGAAAATTAAAATCAAGGACCTTCCGATAACAAAAGAGGAGAGAAGAAGCCTTCTCGTTATGCTTGCGGCACTGTTCCTTATCAATAACGCCACTGAGGCCATAGTTCCCAACTTCACAAACTTCGCGCTCGACACGCTTAACGTAAAGCCGATTTATTCGACCCTTATGATGGCGGTATTCGCCGTTTCGCTTGCTGCCTTCGGTATTCCCGCGGGCGCAATGGGCAGAAAACTCGGCAGAAAGAAGACCATTATAATCGGTCTTGTCTGCATCGTTGTAATGTTCGCAATTTACCTTGCAGTTTCGCAGTTCGTTGCCAACAGAGCGTTCACCTGGATAGTTCTCTGGATTGCGCTTGTTGTCGGCGGCGCGGCGGTAGGCTGCATCAACATCAACACTCTTCCGCTTGTACTTGCAATCGGCGGCAGAGATTATGTCGGCACCTTCACGGGCTACTACTACACGGCGACCTTCTCGGCTGCCATCACCGGCCCGATACTCTGCGGACTTCTCATCGGTCTGTTCCACGACGACTACAACTTCATGTTCCTGTTCTGCGCGATTATGTTCGCAATCGGACTTGCCGTTATAACTCAGGTTAAACACGGCGAATCCTCAAAGGACGAGGATACCTCGTGGATTGACGAGGCGGTCGAAAACGCAGATTAATCAAAATGTAAAGCGGCATGTCTCATGCCGCTTTATTGTTTTATACAAGCATTATGCATATTTATAGGTTATTATACACATTGACCGCATAAATTGAGATATGATAGAATTATTATAAGGTAATATGGTAAAGGGGTTTTATTATTACATTCGGCTTTTATGAAAAGCCAATATTAAGGGAGGATTTATATGAAAAAGGTCTTAAGCGTTTTGTTAAGCGTCATTATGATTCTGAGCGTGCTTCCGCTTACCGTTAACGCGGCTTATGCCGCTTCGGTATATATCGGAGGTGTTCAGCTTAATGACGGCGAGAGCGCTCAATGCGTTAACGGAAGCGTTATCAAAAGCGATACCTATTCGGAAAGCGACGGTATCGTGTTTAAGGACCATACGCTTACGCTTAACGGCGTTACGGTTTCAAAAGGACTTTATGAAAACGCCGCGTTATGGTTCAGCGGTACGCTTGACGTTGTCGTAAACGCAAACAGCGTTATTGACAGCGAGGGCCTTTACGGAATTAATACTGACAGAAGTAACGACGGCAGTAGCCTTAATATTCGGGGCGACCATCATCTTGCCGTTTTCTGCGGAGATGCGGGCAGTGAGGAAACAAGCACCGGTATCTTCCTGTATTCCGAAAACACTAACTACGGCGCGCTGAACGTTTACGGAAAGACAAGGCTTCTTGTCAGAACCGGAAAAGGCAAGAGTTCAATTGCTATCAACGTTTGGAATTTCGTCAGAGTTTACGACGGAGCATCGGTTGAGGCATATGCATCCGAAGCTCTGGACGGCAACAGCATGGGTATACGCTCAGTTTACGGTAATATTGTCGTTGAAGAGGGAGCCCGTCTTACGGCTGTCGCCGATACGGCCACGGGTGTAAGCTACGGCGCTTTGACAATTAGCAACTATTATTCCGAAAACAGGGGCAGGGTTGATATAACCGGCTACGCTCTGTTCAAGGGCTACGATGCGGGTATTAAATTCCGCTCAAGCCCTACGGGAAACACCTATGCTACCGAGCCCGACCTTCCGTGGTACAGAACTCTTATGAGCAAAAACTATGACGGCAGCGGCGAATTGACCGAGTTCAGAGGATATATCACCTATACCGAGGATTCGGTTTCAAAAGTTTATCCGTATATAAAGGTTAACCACGATATGTTTACCGTAACTCTCAGCGAAGCTGAGAATATGCACGCTTCGAGAAGCGGCGACGCGGTTCAGAGCGAGCTTATGTGGTATATGGATGAGGTGATTTATACCGCCGATGACGGTTACTATTTCCCGTCCGATTATACTGCGCTTTACAGCAATTCGGGCAGCGGCATCAAGGTTGAAAGAATTGATTCAACTCATATAAAGATATCCGGAAAACCGAAGAGCGACGTTATAGTTACCTTAAGCGCGGCAAAAATCAAGCCTTCCGATTATGTTGCTTACGACGTATGGGTAGGCGGAATACAACTCGGCAGCGATAACGCCGGCGACGTATTCGGTGACGGCACGGTAAGCTTTGACGCGCAAACTAATACTCTTACGCTTGAAAACTACGCTGTATCGGGTTCGGGAACCTCCAACGGAATTATTGATTCAAGTCTTGACGGCCTGACACTCAATATTAAGGGCAACAACGTTGTTGCGGCCGGCGAACAGAAATATGCGATATATTCAACCGGTAATCTTCAGGTTACGGGTGACGGTAATCTTACCGCTTACGGCGGAGACAGTGATTCCGATTCAACTTGCGGAATAATGGCGGAAGGATATACATTTACCGTTAATTCCGATTTTACGGGCAAATTAATCGTTAACGGCGGCTGGGTAAAGGGAAGCTACGGTATCAGTAGCGGTATTTTTGCAGATAATATTATCATACTCGGCGGTTTCGTTTGTGCCGACGGCGGTCAGGCGAAATCCTCCGGCTGCGGTTTGACGGCGCAGAGCGTTATAGGTATTAATGATGCAACCGTACTTGCAACCGGCGCAAACGCAAGCGGCAAATCTTACGGAATGTTTGCTGCTTCTATAAGCATAACCAACTCAGTCGTCCATTCAAAAGCGGGTATGCTCGAGTATATCAGCGACGAATATTACAGCTATAAGGACGATTCTCTTTACAGTTCGAACAGAAGAGCGTTCAGCACCGAGCCCTTGCTTACGGGTATGGCTATCGGAGGCGCTGTCGGCTGGAGCGGAGAGAATTATCAGAGCAGCGTCGGCATTAACGACGCTTCCTCGGTTCTTCTTGTTCCGTCAGACTATGTAAGGCTTGGCATATCAGACCTTAAGATTGATTCGGGCGCTTCGGAAACCGCGGTTAATATTACCGAGAATTCCTACTACGTTGAACTCAGCGAAGATTATCTTTACTCATATCTTACCGAACTTAATATTGCCGACGGTAAGGACCTTATCATTGCGGGACTTCCCGAGGGCGAACCCACTTATGAGATAGGTATCGCCCTGGCGGCTTCCGAAGTGGAAATCAACGGCGGCAGACTCATAAGCTTCGGCGGCGCAAATAAAAACGACTACACTTACGGAATGAGTATAAACAATAAAGCTACCGTAAACGATTGCGACCTTATTTCCGTCAGCGGTTCCTCTTATTACGACAGTTACGGAATCTACGTCGGCGACATAACCTTCAACGGCGGCTCGCTGACCGCCATAGGCGGTACGGCTATCGACGAGGAAGTTTATGGCTGCAAGATAAATTCGAGACTTAGGGCTCAGCATTCAGCGAATATAACTGCCGTCGGCGGCGTCTGCAGTTACGATTATTACAGCTATGGCTTCAGCGGCGGAGAGATTGTTATTGAAAGCGATTCCTCCGCTGTCGGCGTAGGCGGTCCTGCCAGGGAGTACAGCTACGGCTCCAGCTCGGACGTTACGGCGTATTCCGGAAAGAGCATTTTCGTCGGCAACGTTGGAGGCTATGCAAGCTACGGCTTATCTGCAAAGCTTAAAAGCGGTTACGGATCCGAGATTACCGCAGTAGGCGGCTACAGCCCGTATGAAAGCTCGTACGGTTTGTGGTACAGCAATAACAATCTGATAGAGGGTACCGTTAAAGCTTCCGGACTGATTGAAGCAATCACTCCCGTCGATGCGGACAGAGAAACAAAGATTTCCGAAACGTGCGAGCTTGTCGGATATGCCGGCGCGGGTTTTGTCGGCGACGGAACCGTGATTGAAAGCACCGGATATTGCTCGGATTTCAGAGGATATAAATCCGTCACGATTACCGCCCTTGAGCCTCCGGTTATTCATTACAAGATATACGTCGGCGGAGTTGAGATAACGTCCAAGAATGCCGACGACGTTCTCGGCGACGGCGGCACGGTTAAATACAATATGAATACCGGCTTTATTGTCCTTGAAAACGCAAATATAACCGGTTATGCCAAGAAGGGAAATGCTTATTCGGGCATTTACTGCGATAACGGACAAGTTCTGAACGTCCGTGTCAACGGCGGCGAAAACAGCATCAGAGCCGAGATCCCCGATAGCAGCGGCGGATATACCGACGGCATTGACGCTTATTACGGCGTTAATATAGTTCTTAACAACAATGCAACTCTCAACGTTTACGGCGCCGATAATGCGCCGTACACCGCCTGCGGTATTTATTCACGCAAAACTGTCAGCGTTTCCGGCTGGGGCGAGCTCAATGCATACGGCGGAAACAACTGCTCCGAGTTCGGCGACGGTATCAGAGCCGTTGACGAGGTCCTTAAAATACAGGGCTTAAACGGCAGGCTCAGAGTCAACGCATACGGCGGTCAGAACTGCGTAAGCAGCCTCGGCGTACTCGTCGGCACGGGTATTGTCAATATGGGCGATTATGCGGACTTCAGCGCTTATTCCTATCCTGCGTCTAACTACTCCTATGCCTTCTGGTCGGACGGACTGAACGGTCTTACCGTTAAATCAAATCTCTGGCACGGCGTTATCAGTCTTGAGGCTCCGGGCTGTGCGGTAAGGCCAGACAGAAACTACATTTATGAATACTCTAAGATAACCTATCCGTCGGATTGCATGGCCGCGGGCTCATACTCACGTGAATCGAGAGATATCATTTACTTCAGCTCGGGCGAGGGCACAAATTATACAAGCAACTATTACAAAATCTCTATATTCAACGAGGCGAGAATCAGATTCCTTCCCGGCTGGGATTCAGATCAGTGGATGAATATGCTCGTTACCGATTTTGACGGTTTCACTCTTCCCGAGTGTAATTTCATCCCTCCCGAGGGTATGGAATTCGATTGCTGGGATTACGGCGAGACGGGCGACAGCATACGTCTTTCGGGCGATATGACAATTACGGCTAAGTGGTGGAAGGGCTTCCCCGACGTTCACAGGGGCGACTGGTTCTACAGCGCTGCAAAGTACAATTACAAGCACGAATTCATCACCGGTTATAAGAACGGAAAGTTCGGTCCCTCCGATGCTCTTCAGCGTCAGGATTTCGTTGTTATTCTTGCCAGAATTGCGGACGCAAGGCTTGACGGTTATACGAGCTGTCCGCTTTCTGACGTTGATATAAACGCCTATTACGGCAAAGCTGTTGCATGGGCGGTTGATAAGGGAATTATCACAGGCTACAACAACGGTAAATTCGGCGTCGGCGACAAAATAACCAGAGAGCAGGTGGCCACTATTATTTACAGATTTATGGGCAAGCCTGCGGTCAGCGGCGTTGACGAAACGCTTGAAAAATTCAACGATAAGGGCTCTGTAAGCGCTTTTGCAAAGGATGCCATTGCCTGGGCAAATCTGCTCGGTATCATAACCGGTAAAAACGCTACGACTCTTGCACCGACGGCAACTGCCGCAAGAGCGGAAATCGCAACGATCGTAATGCGAATGGATAAGGCCTATATGTTCTATTCGTCACCGTATTCGAACAGATCAACCTGATGAATTATAGTATAAAAAAGAAGCAGGGCGGGAGCCTTGCTTCTTTTTTGCGTATCTGATTTATTACATGGGAAAAAACTCCGATTTGGTTAATAAAAAAACGGGCGATTCGTGAATCGCCCCTACGTTTAGTGTGATATACGCCGTAAGTATTATAAAACGTTCGGAAGCGGAGCTTCCCCACAGCTTGCCGAAGGCAAATTCAGCTCTTGCAAAGCGAGAATTTAGCTGCCGTCAGGCAATTCAGCTCGTCCGTAGGACGTATTTAGCTTCGAGGTCGAAGACCTCGACAAACTCAAATTATCTCTCAACCGTGTT
>JAEEUJ010000033.1 GCA_016290515.1 Clostridiaceae bacterium | reverse complement strand
CCTATAAGGCAGGGATTGTTCTTGGTACGTCTTGAAAGTATCTGTATAACTCTCGAGATTTCCTCCTGCCTGCCGATAACGGGGTCGATTTTGCCAAGACGCGCCTGCTCGGTCAGGTCAATGCCGAACTCGTCAAGCATCGCCTTTTCGCCGTCCGCTTCGCCGCCCTTAGAAGAACTCTGTGACGGGGTGTTCATAAGCTTTTCGGAAATGTTCTTGGCAAGCTCGTCTGCCGTAAGTCCCGCCTGCTTCAATATTTTGGAAGCGTAGCAGGACGGATCGTTGAGTATAGCGAGCAGTATATGCTCGGTGCCCGCCAGCGAGTAATTGGTCTGTACCGCGAAGGAAAGCGCGGTCTCGATAATCCTCTTTGCTCTGGGTGTGAATTCGCGTACGCCCAGCTTGGTGGGATAACCCGTGCCTATGGTCTGAGCGATATACTCGCGAACGTTTTTGTAGTCTATTTTCTTGTCTGTAAGGACTGTACCGGCAACCGTCGAGGTATCGTCAATAAGACCTAAAAGCAGGTGCTCGCTTCCGATATAGGTGTGTCCCAGTTCCTCGGCAGCCTTGACCGCGGCATTGAGCGCGGCGTTTGCCTTTTCGGTGAAGCCTGTGAATTTGAACATAAAAATCAGTCCTTTCTTATTAAATTGTAATATTCAATTTTACAGTCTGTCTCTTACAATATTTGCCCTCTCGACGTCTCTCTCGTCCTTGGTGAGAGTTCTGCCGACAAAGGCGTTGATGGTAGCCGGCTGAAGCGAAACCATAAGCTCGTTGATGGTCTTTAAGTCAACCTTCAGCATTCCGCAAACCGCGCCGTAGCGTACCCTTGAAATGAGCGTCATAAATTCCTTTGTCGAGAGTATTCTCGCGCTCTTTAATATGCCGTAGGCTCTGTAAACGGCGTCCTCGGTAAGCTTGGAGTCCTTCATTTCCTCGCGCGCCGACCTCTCCTGAGCGGCAAGCTGAAGCGCTATTGTCTTAAGATTGTCGATAGCCGCCTTCTCGCTTATACCGAGAGAAACCTGATTGCTCAGCTGATAAAGGTCGCCGAACGGGGCAGTGCCGTCGCCGTATGCGCCGCGAAGCGTCAGACCGAGCTTAGATACGGTCGAAGCTAAGGAATTAAGCTGTCCCTTTTCCGCGAGCGCGGGCAGGTGCAGCACAACCGACGCCCTCATGCCCGTACCGAGATTGGTCGGGAACTGAGTCAGATAACCCAGACGCTCGTCAAACGCATATTCAAGCTTTTCGTTGATTTCGTTATCAATTCTGTCGGCAAGCTCATACGCTCCCTGAAGGTCAAGGCCGGACTTCATAACCTGAAGTCTTATATGGTCCTCCTCGCAGAGCATAATGCTTATCTGCTCGTCCTCGCTCATCAAGAGCGCCCTGCCGTCCGAGCTCGAAGCGAACTCGGTGCTTATGATATGCCTTTCGGCAAGCGATACTATCTGAGCGCGGGTAAGTGTTTTAAGCTCGGTATAGTCGAGCTTTTCCCTGCCCTCAAGCGCATCCCTGACAAGCTCGTTCACCTTGATTTTGGACTTATTGTCGAGCCTTGCGGGGAACGGATAATCCTTAAGATTTCTCGCAAGTCTTATTCTGGTCGAAATAACTATGTCGTTGTGGTCGCCCTCGCCGATATACCATTTATTCATCAGTCTTGCCCTCGCTTTCAAGCTCTTTTATCTTATCGCGAAGCTCGGCGGCTTTCTCGTAATTCTGAGCCTTTACCGCTTCGTCAAGCTCGGCTCTGAGCGTTTCAAGCTCGCTGTGTTCGCTTTTCTCTTCTTTAGCTATCTCTTCAAAGCTGTTGGGAATCTTGCCTACGTGGTTAGTCTTGCCGTGAACTCTCTCGAGCAGGGGCAGGAGCTTATCGTAAAACGTCTCGTAGCAGTCCGCGCAGCCTATTCTTCCGCTTCTGACTATATCGCCGAAGCTTGAACCGCACTTCTCGCAGCGCAGCGTATGCGCGCCCAGAGAAGCCAGCGCGGTATCGTTGAAGAAAGAGCTTAACATATCCGGGAAGTTAAAGCTGAAGTCCGTGAACATACTGTCGTAGCCTAAACTCTTGGCACAGTCCGAACACAGATGCGCCTGAGTGGTCTCACCGTTTACTATTCTTTTGATATGAGTTGTAGCCTCATTTTTCTGACAATTCTGACAAAGCATAATATTCACTCCTTAGTATCTTAATTCATTGTTGTCAACAGCAGCTGTTTGAAAAGCTGCGCTCTGAAAATATCCCTTATCTCCTCGGGTAAGCCCTTGTAATTGGCGTCCGAGGTGGCGGTGACTATAAGTCTCGCCTGCTCGCGCGAAAGAAGTCCGTTGTTATAAAGATTAAGCACATTTGCTCTGCAGGACTTTTCGCTGATCTGCTCGCCTACCGAATTGATAAGGTGCATCTTTAAGGTCGAAGGGTCATAATGTACTCGCGAAATTCTGATATACCCTCCGCCGCCTCTCTGGCTCTCGACTATGTAGCCGTGCTCGGGTGTGAAGCGCGAGGATATAACGTAGTTTATCTGACTTGGCACACAGCCGATCTGTGCCGCTAAATCGTTTCGCCTGATTTCGGCGGTGCTGTCACCGTCGTCAAGCATTTTCATTATTATATCGGCTATTTCTTTACTGAGATTCATTTTTGATTATCGCCTCGATTCGTTTGACTTTGACTATCTTTGACCTTACGGTTGATATTATAGACCTTTCGCCGATTTTATCAAAGGTCAAAAAAGGTCAAATTGTTTTGATTTGATTAATTTGCAGGGGCAAATCATTGATTTTCTTTGTTTTTCTCACTTTTTCTGCGATTTTTGAAGGTTATCTTTTCAACGTCGTAGATTGTCCGCTCCGAATAAGGGTCCCTCTCCTGCCTTAATTCGTACTCGGTTTCATTGTCGTAGCCTCTGTTTTCGTTGTCCATAACTGCCTCCCGTAAAAATATATAAATAGTTTATGCCCGGAATTCAGATTTAATTCATTAACCTTTATTTTTTTCTGACATAGTATGTTAACGAGGTTCACCAAACCTAATCAACTGGTTGAAAGGAGGCAAAACGGTGAATATATTCAATAACTACAACGGTCTTTTAGTTCTCATCATTATCATCATCCTTCTCGGTGCTGATAACAACGACTGCGGATGCACCAACAACTGCGGCTGCGGCTGCTGAGGCTCCTAGGCATAAAAAAACAGGGTACGGTTTTCCGTACCCTGTAACTCTTTTATTATCAGCAGCCTAAGCTTATGATATGGATTGCCTTTACGGGGCAGCCCTCCTCGCACTTGCCGCAGCCAACGCACTTTGAATAGTCAACGTGCGCGGTGTTGTTCTCAACCTTGATTGCGTCATGCTCGCAGACCTTCTGGCACTTCATACAGCCTATGCAGCCGACCTTGCATTCCTTGCGCGTGAAAGCGCCCTTGTTGTGGTTCTTGCAGGTAACGGCAGCCTTGGTCTCATACATGGGTACAAGCTCGATAAGGTGCTTCGGGCAAGCCTTTATGCACTGCTGACACGCTGTGCAAATAAGAGGATTGACTCTCGCCACTTTGTCTTCAATCTTTATTGCGCCGAACTGGCAGACGTCAACGCAGTCGCCGTAGCCGATACAGCCGTAAACGCACTGCTTGGGTCCGCCGAAAAGCTGGGAAGCCATTTTACAGCTCATAACGCCCTTGTATTCGAGCTTTGCCTTTGAGTTGCCGCTCGTACCGTTACAGTGGACGAACGCCGCCATGGGCTTGATTGAGCCCGCCTCAACGCCGAGCACCGCGGCAATAGCTGCAGCCGCGTCGTTTCCGCCGGGAGCGCAGAGGTTTGTCTTGTCCGTTTCGCCCTTTGAAAGAGCCGAAGCGTAACCGTCGCAGCCCGAGAAGCCGCAGGCGCCGCAGTTGGCGCCGGGAAGGCATTCCCTGATTTTTTCGGCCGTTTCGTCCTTGGGCACTGCCATAACAACGCTCGCAACCGAAAGACCTATGCCGGCGATAAGACCGATAGCGGCAACAAGTATAACCGCAAGTAAAATAGGATTCATACCGTTACCTCCTTAAACACCGAACATATTTTCAACCATACCCGCAAATCCGAGGAAGGAAAGCGAGGTCAGGCTGGCCGCAACGAGAGTTATCGGAAGTCCCTCGAGGAACTTCGGTATGTCGCAGCTTTCAAGCTTTGAGCGTACGCCCGCAAACATTACCATCGCAACCATAAAGCCGAGGCCCGCGCCGAAGGAGTTGGTCATAGCCTGGGCGAAGGTGTAGCCGTTGTCAATGTTAAGTATTGTGACACCGAGTACGGCGCAGTTCGTGGTGATAAGCGGGAGATATATTCCCAGCGAATTGTAAAGCGAGGGAATGTATTTTCTTAAAACGATTTCAACGAGCTGAACGAGCGCTGCAATAACGAGTATGAAAACTATCGTCTGCAGATAGCCCAGTCCGTGATTTTCAAGGAACGTGTTGAGCGGATACGTTGCCGCCGATGCAAGCAGCATAACGAAGATAACCGCCGCGCTCATTCCCACCGCGGTATTGAGCTTCTTGGAAACACCGAGGAAGGGACAGATACCGAGGAATTTCGAGAGTATGTAGTTATTAGTAAGGATAGCAGTCAAAAGAATTGCAAAAAATACTTTCATTATTCAGCCGCCTCCTTTACTTCATTTACAACATCTGTTGCAGTTTCCTCAACGGCGGGCGTCTCACAAGCTTCGCCGTTCTGAAGGCGTGTGCAGCTGTCAGCCATGGGACAGGCCTCGCAGCCGCCGAGCTTCGCCTTCTTGCCGCCGCCCATCTCCGCAAGCTTGTTGGCGCATGCCATTACAAGTCCGAATACGAAGAAGCCGCCGGGAGCGAGAATGAATATTGTCATCGGGGGTATGCTTTCGGGCAGGAGCGAATGGCCGAGCAGTGAGCCCGCGCCGAAGAACTCGCGTATTGCGCTCATAACTATAAGTGCAACCGTAAAGCCAATGCCCATGCCTACGCCGTCAACCGCTGAAGCTATTATGCTGTTCTTGCCCGCAAACGCCTCGGCTCTGCCGAGAATAATGCAGTTGACAACGATAAGCGGAAGGTAAACGCCGAGCTGTTCGTCAAGCGTGGGAACAAATGCCTTGACAAGCATCTGAACTATCGTAACGAAAGCCGCGATAACGACTATGTAGCAGGGAATTCTGACCTTCTGCGGAATAACCTTTCTCAGAGCGGAAATAACGATATTCGAGCAGATGAGAACGATGGCCGCCGAAATGCCCATACCGATTGCCGACTCCATTGAGGTAGTCGTTGCGAGAGTCGGGCAGGTTCCCAGAACAAGTCTTAAAACGGGATTTTCTTTGATAATGCCCTTAGTGAATTCCTGACGAAGGGTTTTCTTTTCAGCCATTACTCTCACCTCCTACCTGTTCGTATAATGCAAGCGCGGTGTTGACCGCCTTTGCCATAGCCTTTGAAGTAATCGTCGCGCCCGTCAGAGCGGAAATTTCATTGTCGGCAGGCGTGCCGTTCTTTATAACGCTGATTTCGCCGCTCTTTGAAAGGAACTGCTTTAAGAACGATTCGTTCTTGGCGTTCATACCGAGACCTGCCGTCTCGCTGATTTCAAGTATCGAAACGCCCGTAACGCTGCCGCTCTTATCAACGCCGACCATTACCTTTATGTCTCCGCCGTAGCCCTTAGCACTCGTGGTGAAAACATAGCCGATAACGTTCTTATCGCCGTCAAGTCCTTCATAGTAGCTGTATTCGGTTTCGTCAAGCGTTGCCGTCATCTTGTCCGAAAAATCAGCCGCATCGCTGAGAACTTCCTTCTTTGCGTTGTTTTCGGTCTCGATGGCAAGCTGCTCGATTTTGGGAGCCGTAATCTGATTTGTAAAGCCTAAAAGAGCGGTGGCGACAAGACAGATCAAAAACAGTGAAATTGCAGGAATTATTATTTCCTTAACCGTTGAATTCTTCATTATGCCGCCTCCTCCTTTTTCTTCTTTTCTCTGAGGAAGCCGAAGGGCTTGGGAGCGCAGAGCATCTCAATATGCGGAACGAGGATGTTCATAAGTATAATTGAGAACGATACGCCCTCGGGAAGATTGCCGAAAATCCTGATAAGCGAGGTAATAATACCGCAGCCTACCGCAAATACAATCTTGCCCTTGAAGCTTATCGGGCTTGTCGTGTAGTCGGTCGCCATAAAGATTGCGCCGAGCAGAAGACCGCCCGCCATAACCTGATAAGCGGTGAACATAAGATTCATACCGCCCGTAAAGAACATTATTATTGCTACCGTGCCGACGTAGCAAAGCGGGATTGTCGGGCTGATTACTCTTCTTATTACAAGATAAAGGAAACCGACCAGAAGCGCCAGAGCGCAGGTCTCGCCCAGACAGCCGCCGCGCGCACCGTAGAGCATACGGATAATCTCGGGCAGCTCAGAGCCGTTGATAACCTCAAGCGCACCCTCGGCGTTATACTTGCCCGCGAACTGAGCCAGCGGCGTTGCCGAGGTAACGGCGTCAAGCTCCTTTATTCTCCACGCAAACGGCTCGGGGAAGCTGTTAGTATAGGTCGGGAAGGACATCATAAGAACTATTCTGCCGACCAAAGCGGGATTGACGAAGTTCTGTCCTATTCCGCCGAAGAACTGCTTTACTACTATAATTGCAACCGCGTCGCCTATAACTACCATCCACAACGGCATAGTCGAGGGAAGGTTGAAGGCGAGCAGTATGCCCGTAACGATAGCCGACAGGTCGCCTATCGTGTTGTCGCGCTTCATAACCTTGCGGCTGAGATACTCAAAGAGTACGCAAGCGCAAACGCTTACCGCAACCATAAGAAGCGAACGGAAACCGAATAATACAACCGAAAGCACCAGAGCAGGCATGAGCGCAATAATGACGTCAAGCATTATGCCCGTCGTGGTGTCCTTAGTCCGTCTGTGCGGTGAAGCGCTGACGGTCAGGAGTCTGTCTTCCATTATTTGCTCGCCTCCTCTTTAATAATTGCCTTCGCATTTCTCATATACTGAACGAGCGGTCTGCCCGCAGGACACGAGAACGCGCATGAGCCGCATTCCATACATACCATAGCGCCCGAGCGGTTGAGAGCCGAGATATCTCTCGCCTTCGCGTAGCGCTCGATAACGGTCGGCATAAGACTTAACGGACACGCCTTTGCGCATCTGCCGCAGCGTATGCAGTCGGTCTCATGCTTGACGCTTATATCCTCCTTGCCGAGGACAAGTATGGCGTTGTTGCTCTTTAATATCGGGTGATGCGTATCAACTATCGCCGCGCCCATCATCGGGCCGCCCGTTACAATCTTGACGGGATCCTCGCGGTAGCCGCCGCACTGCTGAATTATGTACTCTATTTCGGTGCCGACGGGAACTCTGACATTCTGAGGCGTTGCAACCGCCGAGCCGTCAACCGTCAGCGAACGGCTGACAAGCGGTCTGCCCGTTCTGACGTATCTTGCGATAAACGCGGCAGAAGCGACGTTCATAACGACGCAGCCGACATCCGCGGGAAGCTTTCCGGGCGGAACCTTTCTGCCCGTTGCGGAGAGAACCATCATCTTCTCCGCGCCCTGCGGGTACTTTGACTTAAGCGGCATAACCTTGATTTCGTCGCGTTCGTCGTCCTTCTCGGCTATTCTCTCGAGTATTTTGATAGCCTCGGGCTTGTTGTCCTCAACGGCAATTACGACTTTTTTGAAGCCGAGCATATCCTTTATAAGATGGATGCCGTTGAACACGTGCCACGAATTGTCGATACACTCGCGGTAGTCAACCGTTATGTACGGCTCGCATTCCGCGGCGTTGATAACGAGCGTGTCGATACCCGCGTCGGGCTTGAAATTGAGCTTAACGTGCGTCGGGAAGCCCGCGCCGCCGAGTCCTACAAGGCCGGACTGTCTTATCGCGGTAATAAACTCCTCGCGCGTGTCAATCTTGGGCGGTTTAAGGTCCTCAAAGTTTTCCATCTCGCCGTCGTTCTCAATGAAAACAGCCTGAGATACAACTCCCGTTGCCGTTCTCATCTCCTTGATGGCGGTTACCTTACCCGAAACCGTGGCGTGAATCGGAGCCGATACGTACTTGTCGGAGTCGCCTACGACCTGACCGACCTTAACGGTATCGCCGACCTTGACCGTCGGTTCACACGGCGCGCCTATGTGCTGGCTCATGGGGAGCACAACCTCCTCGGGCGCGGGAATACGCCGCACGGGCATATCCTTCGTGTTCTTCGAGTGGGGAACCATAACGCCGCCCCTGACCTTTTTGACAGGTTTTATCAATTCAGGGTGCATTTATTCTTTTCCTCCTTCTGAAGCGGAATTATTAAACAATTTTATTATCGGCGGCATAACTGCGCGGAGTATTGAGCCCGTCAACGCTCCGGTAACTATACCGCTTACAAGAAGCACGGGCGCGTAGCCGAGCACCGCGGTATTGCCGACAAGCACCGCCGCAACCGCGAGCTGACCTATGTTGTGCATCAGCGCCGAAACGACGCCGATGACGAGATAGCCCGTCTTCCTTGAAAACTTAAATAAAAGATACATTGTTACGGTGCTTAAGACACCGCCGCAAAGGCTCATCGCCCCTGCCGTGACGCCGCGCGTAATGAGGGCGAATCCCGCCTTGATAAGCGTTATTGCCAGCGCAGGCACAATCCCGAGCGTCGAGGCGGCGAGCATAGTGGCGATATTCGAAAATCCCGCCTTCGCGCCCGGCGGCATAAACGCCGACACGGGTATAAGCCCCTCAAGGAAATTGAGCACCAGCGCAACCGCGCCGAGTATGGCGAACAATGCAATTTTGTACGTTCTGTTCTTCATATCAATATGTTAAAGTATCGACGGACGCTTCGCCGCCCGATACGCTTATTACGGTTTTATTCGGTACGCACGCCGCAACGTCGCCCGCCTTCGAAAGCATGCCCGTATGAACGCATACAAGGTCGGGACAGTCGCTTTCGGTAAAGCCGATTTTCCCGTCCGAAACAATTATCTTGACGCCGTTTTCAAGCGTTATTTCGTCATCTTTATCAAGTGAAACGGTCAAATAATCTCTGCCGTCCACGCTGATAAGCGCCGTTCTGCCGTCCTTCAGGCCGAACCTGAAAAACAAAAGCAGGGCTATTGCGAAAAATACCAGAACGGCAAGTACGGCTATATCTCTTTTTGTGACTAACTTTCTTTCGTTCATCTGAGTTTATAATCCGCGTTTACGATTTCGAGCGCATTGGCAAGCTCGCCGTAAGCGCTCACCGTTTTGTCCGCATATACATAGACCGCCGAAGCGCCGTAGGAGTCGAGTATGCTCTGCGACTTTTCCTCGCCGAGTACGAAGCATAGCGTTGAGAGCGCGTCGCTCAAAAGTCCCGTGTCCGCCTTTACAGTGACGCTGACAAGCTCGGTTTCAACGGGATAGCCCGTGGTCAGGTCAAGTATATGGTGATAGGTCTTGCCGTCTGCTTCAAAGGTCTTTTCGTAGCTTCCCGAGGTGGAAACGAAAATAATCGCTCCGCCCTTGTATTCAAGTTTGCCAAAGTTCAGCTTTGCAAAATAATCGTTTTCACTGCCGTAAGGGTCGCGAATGCCTATTACCCAGCCTTCGTTTTTTGACTTTGCTCCGAAAAGTCCTACGCTTCCGCCGACAGAAACAACCGCAGACTGATTCGAAGAAATGTCAACCGCCTCAAGCGCCTTGTCGCAGGCTATACCCTTGCCGACCGAGCCTAAGTTAATTATCTGTCCCTTGGCAGTCTTAACCGTCAGTTTGCCGCTGTCAAGAGTTATCAGGCTGTCGTCGCAAAGCGGCAGAGCCGCTTCAATCTCATCCTTTGAAGGAAGTCTGAAGTCCTCGGTATCTATTCCCCAAGCTTCGGTCAACGCTCCGCTTGTCACGGCAAGCTTGCCATCTGACTTTGAATATATTTCGGCAGTCTCTTTTATGCAGCCGAAAAGCTCGGGGTCGATTCTGTTTTCGTTTGAATCGGAATTGTTGATTTTATAAAGGGCGGCGTTTTCGTCATTCTTTGAAATAAGGCTGTCAAGAGTTTTAATCTTATCAAAAACCGCCGCCTGCTCCGTCTTACCGTTTTCTTCGGTGTCGGTATAGGTTGTCACGCTGACAACCGAACCCATAATCACCTGCGAGGATTGCGTTTTGACAAACTCAGGCTTATAAAAAAAGCAACAAAAAACAATTAACGCCAAAGCAAGAAGCGGAAAAATCATTTTGAGCAGTTTCTTCATTTTTCCGCCTTCTTCCCCTTATAATTACTTAATTAAGTCTAATTATACTATATATTGTGCCGGCATTCAAGAATTGTTAATTTATTAACAGGGTAATTTTATTGTCGAAAATCCTATTGTAAATAATGTCGGATTGTGATATATTTTTCAGTGTGATTTTTAAGCGATTGGAGTTTTTCACTTGCAATATATCGTTATGGACCTCGAGTGGAATACCGCGTACGCCAAGCGCTACAACAGTTTTTTCAACGAGGTTATTGAGATAGGCGCGGCAAAGCTTGACGGCTCGTTCAGGCTCGTTGACACTATTTCCATTCTCGTTAAGCCGCAGATAAGCAAAAAGCTTCGCGGCAGAACGAAGGATTTAACCCATATCACCAACGAGGACGTTTCGGGCGGCAAGGTGTTTGAACAGGCCATAAGCGAGTTTTCGGACTGGGTCGGCGACGGCGACAACATCTTCCTGACCTGGGGCGACGGAGATATAAGGGTGCTTTCAAAAAACAACGAATATTTCACGGGCTCTTCTCAGCTTGTGTTTATGAAGAACTATGCTGACGCCCAGAAGTATATTCAGTCCTTTATCGAAAGCAAGGACAGACAGCAGGTAGGTCTTGCCGCCGCGTGTGAGCAGCTGGGTATTAATCCCGAGGACTTTTCGCACCACAGAGCGCTTGACGACAGCCTTATGACCGTCGAGTGCATCAAGAAGGTTTTTGACGAAAACAAGCTTAAAAAATACGTTCATCACTGCGACGCGGACTTCAACAAACGCCTTGCCTTCAAGCCGTTTTACATCAGGGACATCAACAATCCAGCCGTAAAGCTCAGGGGTACGAAATGCTACTGCGACGTCTGCGGCTCGCAGGCAGTTCAGAATAAAAAATGGAGGCTTGTAAACCAATCCTTCCGCTCGGAATTCTTCTGCCCAAAGTGCAAGCGCAATTTCCGCTTTTCCGTCAGATACAAGCAGTATTTCGACTACGTTGATATCAAGAAAACCTACACGGAAATAAAGCCGAAGGAAAACAAACCCGTAAAAAAGGAAAATATAAAAGATAAGAAAACCGCCGTATCGGACTGATACGGCGGATATTTTTATGCTGTTTTATCTGATAACTCTTATTCTGATAACCTCGTCGAGAGCGGTGATTGCGTTGACCGCGTCGTCGTTGATATCGGTGTCGGTATCGAGCATTGTGTAGGCGTATTCGCCCTTTGACTTGTTGGTCATATTGTCGATGTTGACGCCCTGCTCGGCAACCGCAGATGCGATTCTCGAAATCACGTTGGGAATGTTCTTGTGAATAATCGTAACTCTCGTTTTTGCAGTTCTCGGAACGGAAACCGTCGGGAAGTTGACCGAGTTTACGATATTGCCGTTTTCAAGGAAATCGCTTATCTGATTGACTGCCATTACCGCACAGTTGTCCTCGGACTCGGGTGTCGAAGCGCCGAGATGGGGAATAACGATAGCGCCGTCTGCGTCGAGCAGAGCCTCGTTGCCGAAGTCGGTAACATAAGCGGCAACCTTGCCCTCGGAAAGAGCATAGATAATATCGTTGGTTTCAACAAGCTCGCCTCTTGCGAAGTTGAGGATTCTTACGTTGTCCTTCATCTTCGCGATGTTGATAGTGTTGACAAGTCCTCTTGTCGAATCGGTCAGCGGCACGTGAAGCGTGATATAGTCGCAGTCCGAGAAAATCTCGTCAAGGCTTGTTACGTGCTTTACGGAGCGCGAAAGATTCCACGCCGCATCAACCGAAAGATACGGGTCATAGCCGTAAACCTCCATACCCAGCGAATGGGCGGCATTTGCAACGAGCACGCCGATTGCGCCTAAGCCCACAACGCCGAGCTTCTTGCCCTTGATTTCGGGACCTGCGAAAGCCGACTTGCCCTTTTCAACGCTCTTTGAGAAATTCTCGTCGCCGCGAAGCGTAGCCTTAACCCAGTCGATAGCGGGAACGATTTTTCTTGATGCAAGGAAAAGACCGCAGAGTACAAGCTCCTTGACTGCGTTTGCGTTTGCGCCGGGAGTGTTGAAAACAACTACGCCCTCCTCGGAGCACCTGTCAATCGGAATGTTGTTTACGCCTGCGCCCGCTCTTGCGATTGCAAGAGTTTCCCTGGGCAAATCCATCTCGTGCATTGAAGCCGAGCGGACCATAATAGCATCGGGATTGGCAACGGAGTCGCTGATTTTGTAATCCGACGAAAAATGCTTGATTCCGTTTGCCGAAATTTTATTAAGAGTTAAAATGTTATACATTGTTCAGTCTCCTCAGGAATTTGCTTTTTCAAATTCAGCCATAAAGTTTACGAGCTTTTCAACGCCCTCGTAAGGCATTGCGTTGTAAATCGAAGCGCGCATACCGCCGACGGTTCTGTGACCCTTGAGGTTTACAAGACCTGCCTCGGTTGCTTCCTTTACGAACTTTGCGTTAAGCTCTTCTGAATCGGTTACGAAGGGAACGTTCATTAAAGAACGGTCCTCGGGAACAACGGTGCCGCGGAACATCTTTGAGTTGTCGAGGAAATCGTAGAGAAGCTTCGCCTTCTTTACGTTTTTCTCTCTCATCGCTTCGAGACCGCCGTTTTCCTTAAGCCACTCAAGCACGAGCTTGCAGATGTAAATCGTGTAGCAGGGCGGAGTGTTGTAAAGCGACTGTGCGTCGGCGTGAATCTGATAGTTGAGCATCGTGGGAGTGATGTCCCTCGCCTTGCCCAAAAGATCCTCGCGGATGATGCAGATTGTAAGACCTGCGGGCGCAACGTTCTTCTGCGCGCCGCCGTAGAGCATACCGAACTTGGTAACGTCAAGCGGTTCCGAAAGGAAGCACGACGAAATGTCGGCGATAAGCGGAACGTCGCCCGTATCGGGAAGCTCATGGTAAACAGTACCGTAAATAGTGTTGTTCATGCATATATAGAAATAGTCGGCGTCGGGTGTGAATTCCGACTTGTCAAGCTTCGGAATATATGAGAAGGTCTTGTCAGCCGAGGAAGCGACAGCCTTGACCTCGCCGTACTTCTGAGCCTCCTGATAAGCCTTCTTCGCCCACTGACCGGTGATAACGTAGTCAGCCTTGCCGCTGCCGTTCATGAAGTTGAGCGGAATAGCCGCAAACTGTGTCGAAGCGCCGCCCTGAAGGAAAAGCACCTTATAGTTGTCGGGAATGTTCATCAGCTCGCGAAGCAGAGCCTCAGCGCCCTTGATAATGTCGTCATAGACCTTTGAGCGGTGGCTCATCTCCATAACCGACTGGCCGCTGCCCTGATAGTCGAGCATCTCAGCCGCAGCCTTCTTGAGTACTTCCTCGGGAAGCATGGAAGGACCTGCCGAAAAATTGTAAACTCTTGCCATAATATAACCTCCGATTGCATTGTGCAATTTATTAACAAAGTCAAAAATCAAACCGTCGGAAAGCATCAAAAAATGCCCCTTTCCCGATTTGTCCACGCAATTATAACAAACCGCCGCCTAAAAAGTCAACAGATTGTTAAAGATTTATCAATCTTTTTGGTGATTTTGTAGCTTTGCACGGAAAAGTTGTTAAACTTTTTAACAATATATGCATTTTGGCGAAAGCGCGTGCTTTTGTGAGTTATGATTGTGCCGAGGGCACAAGTTATGAGTTATGAGTTATGAGTTTGGCGCATAAAACGCTGTATGTCGGCCATAATATTTACGGTGATGATATGCACAGGCTTGGGAAATATACGCTTATAACCGACTCTGCGCCGTCAATCGTTGCATCGGCGGGCGTTGTCGGCAAGACTGAGGGCGAGGGTCCGCTCACTAACGAATTCGACCGTATTTTTACCGACGATTTGATGGGAAAAGACAGCTTTGAGCAGGCGGAGAGCGAGCTTCAGAGAGAAGCTGTTGAAAGGCTGCTGACCAAGGCTTCGCTGCCAGCGGAATCGGTTGATATGATTTTTGCGGGCGACCTTCTCAATCAGTGTACCGCTTCGACCTTCGGCTTAAAGGATTTCGGCATTCCCCTCGCCTGTATGTTCGGCGCGTGCTCGACCATGGCGCTCACTCTCGCAACGGCGTGTGCATTCGTTGATTCGGGCGCCTGTACTTCGGCGATAGCCGTGACCTCGTCGCACTTCTGCACTGCGGAAAGGCAGTTCCGTCAGCCGCTTGAATACGGCGGTCAGCGGCCGCAAAGCGCACAGCGTACGGTAACGGGTGCGGGCGCTGCGCTTATAACGGCGCACCGTTCCGACTGTCCGTCAGTCAGAGCGGTAACCTACGGCGCGGTGACGGATTTTGAGATTAGGGACGCCAACAATATGGGCGCGGCAATGGCGCCTGCCGCCGCGGCTACAATTCACCGTTTTCTCGACGATACGGGCACGAAGGCCGACGAATACTCAAAAATCGTTACGGGCGACCTCGGCTTCGTCGGCTCGGAGTTGCTGTGCGAACTTATGATGAGGGATTACGGCATTGATATTTCGGGCGTTCACGAGGATTGCGGCAAGCTGATTTTCGACCGCGAAGCGCAGGACGTACATTCGGGCGGCTCGGGCTGCGGCTGCAGCGCGTCGGTGCTGAACACGCGTTATCTGCGGTTGCTGAAAAGCGGTGAACTGAAACGCATTCTCTTTGTTGCAACGGGAGCGCTTCTGTCGCCGACAACTTCGCTTCAGGGTGAAACGATACCGTCGATAGCCCATCTTGTGCTTATTGAAAAGCCCGAAAATCTGAATTAACGCGGTGTGGATATGAATGACTTTCTGAAAAATCTGATGCTAATTGACAAATTCTCAAGGCTGCTCAGTGCCCTGAGCGTAACAAAGGTAATACTGACTGTTGTGATAATAGCCTTTTCTGTGATAACGGGAGCGAAATATTTAAGCGTTCCCCAAAAAAACTGAATAAAAGAACGGCAGACCGAAGTCTGCCGTTTCTTCTTTACATATTTCAGTAATCCATCTTAAGCTTGAAAACCTTTTTGTTTTCTCTCACGCCGTTTAAGTACACCGAGCTGTCGCCTTCGCCAAGGTCGATGTCAATCTTATCGCCGCACCTCGCCTCGCCCGAATACTCTGCATAGACATATTTAGGCACTCTGCCGCCCTGACTTATCTTCGTTATATCCTCGGCAAGGTCGAAATATCGCGTGTTCGTCATGTGACCGTTGATGTCGCAGAAGCTGTACGGTACCGTAAAGGTCTCGGCCTTGTCCGTATCCTGCGGTTTAATCGGCGCCGGCAATCTGTACTCGCGTCCGGTTTCGGTGCCGTCTATCGAGATACCCTCAAGATCGGGGAATATCATTTTACGTTTTTTCGCATCAATAAGCACCCACAGCGCGCTGCCCCTGATTATGCACTCGCCCTTTGAATCCGTAAATTCAAAATAACGCGGAAACATAACGTGCATCGTTTTGCCCGCCCAGCTGGTGAGCGTGATTTCCTCGTCATACTCGGGCAGTCTCGTTATTTCGGCGTGCTGCATGGTGATTACCCACAGAAAGCCGCGGTCGAGAGTTTTCTCCCTGCCCGCACCGAGAATTTCGGTGTGGTGAATAGCTGCCTCCTGCGTAAAGGTGAACAGCTGCGAAAGCCGCAGACGTCGGTACATATCGACGTCGCAGCTGCAGAGCTTATAGTGCTTTTCGTAAATTTCCATATTATTTAAGTCTGGACTCAAACGCGTCAACGACGTCGCCCAGAGTATAGAGCTTTTTCCACTGTCTCTGCGGAATCTGAACGCCGAGATTTGCCTCAAGACGGCAGATGATAAGCGTCATACCCATCGAATCAACGCCCGTATCGGTGTTGATAACCGTGTCCTCCGTCAGTTCCTTGCCCTCAAGCTCGGGCGCGCACTCATATACCGTCTGTACAATCTGTTCAAGAAGCTCAGACCTCGTTATTGTTGCCATATTTTTCCTCCTCGGCTTTCTGTAATTCCCAGCGTTTGATTTTGCCCGTAGGCGTACGCGGAAGCGGATCCTGCTTGAATATTACCTGCGAGAGTCTCTGTGACTGCGGAAGCTCGC
>JAEEUJ010000188.1 GCA_016290515.1 Clostridiaceae bacterium | reverse complement strand
AATAGATGTTGCCGCTGAGGTCTCTGCCGCCCGTGATATCGTTTATGGCGATATTTTCGGCAGCAGCCATATCGGCAAGTGTGCGAAGCTCACGCATATCGATAACACGTATGGTTAAAACGGGGTCGAGGTTTTCAGCCTCGTCTGAGCCGTCGATAACCGTGTAAGCGGTATTGTGAGACTCCGTTGTATAGCCTATTCCGGCGCCTCTCGAGGTAAACTCTATCTGCCATTCGGGATAATATACCGCACTGCCGTCGGCAATGAAATTCTCGGTATAATTCCAGGCAGTAAAATAAGTTGACAGCCAGTTGGTTTTCAGCTCGTCTCCATTGGGAGAGCTGTCGCCGCCGTCGTTAACCTGACCTTTTACAAGCGCCCATGATGATGAAGTAACCTTATCGGAAAATGCAGTATCACGTTCAACGTGAGTATCAACAAACGTGATATGCGCTTCATTGGCAAAATTGTTCTTGTAGGCATACAGGGTTGTCGTATAGGTGAACTCCTGATTGTCCTGCGTCTGCATAAACACGAATTCCGTGTCTGCCACAGCCATACTGACGAAGAACGGACCGTTATGGTCAAATCCGTCTCTGTTAGAATTCAGCTGTGAGTCGGCATAGTTCCACTCACCCGCAGCGTAAACACGTCCTGTTGCCGCAACGGATGTGAAAGCCATCATCGGCATCATTCCGGCTACCATAAGCACGGAAAGAACAACGCTGATGATCTTTCTTGAAATCATTCTCTCTTTCATTGTGTGTGTCCTCCTGAAAACAGATTTACTTAAATTAACACTATTTATATAATACTTTAATATTATTTCGTAGGCGTACAGTACATACTATATGTATATGTCCAACAGATGTCCAACAAAAATAGACGTTTTCAAAAAGTTTTGTCGGTTTTTTCTGCATAGTAAAACGCCGTACTGCCCGAGTATTGCTGATTGTAGCAGATTCATTATGCCGCAGAAGCACAAAAGTATGAATTTTTTATGAATTTTTCACGTTTTTTTCACGTTGTGTATATTTATGCATAATTTCAAGCCAAAATGCAGTAAATGATAAGAGAATTACACAAAAACGGTATATAAATTTATTTATATTTTGTTGAACATTTACAAACAAATTCTTGGTTAAAAATTGACTGTATTCAGCAATCTGTCGATTAAAATTCAATTTACATATCCCCTTTTTTGTTATATAATAGATGCAAATGAGGTGCTTTTATGATACTTAAATTAAAGCCCGCCTTTAAGGATTACCTCTGGGGCGGAACAAAACTAAAGACCGATTTCGGATTTGAAAGCGAGCTCGACAAGCTTGCGGAGGGCTGGATGCTCTCGTGCCATAAGGACGGCGAAAACACCGTTGAAAACGGAGCTTATGCGGGCAAAACTCTTTCGGAGGTCATTGAGCTTGAGGGCAGGGATATACTCGGAGAAAACGGCAAAAAATTCGACTTCTTCCCCATTCTTATCAAGCTTATCGACGCTAAAAACGACCTGTCCGTTCAGGTGCATCCCGACAATGAATATGCCCTGCGCGTCGAGGGCGAGTACGGCAAAACCGAGTGCTGGTACGTGCTCGACTGCGACGAGGGCGCAGAGCTGATTTACGGCTTTAAGAAAAAGATTTCAACCGACGAATTCCGCGCGCGCATCGCCGACAACAGCTTCCTTGACGTTGTCAACAAGGTTAAGGTAAAGAAGGGCGACTTCTTCTTTATCGAGGCGGGTACGCTTCACGCCATAGGCGGCGGCATACTGCTGTGCGAAATTCAGCAGAATTCAAACACGACCTACCGCGTTTACGACTACAACCGTAAGGACAAGGACGGCAACACCCGTCCCCTGCACGTTGACAAGGCGGTTGACGTTACTCTCTGTGAACCCCCGAAATACGGCACAAAGCCGCAGGGCGAGGTCAAAACAATTGACGGCGGAAAATCGCAGAAGCTCGTTGACTGTGAGCTTTTTAAGGTAAAAAGAATCGACGTCGAAAGCGAAGTAAGCTTTAACGTCGGTAAGAACTCCTTTGTGTCCGTCGTAGTGCTCGACGGCGAGGGTGAAATTGAAAACGGCTCGGATACGCTCGGCTTGAAGAAGGGCGATAGCATCTTTATCGCCGCCGATTCCGGCAAGGTTGTCCTAAAAGGAAAGCTGAGTTTAATCAAAACTACGGTGTAAGTCATAAACCGAACACACAAAAAAGGCGGTCGTAAGACCGCCTTTATCTTTGCTTTTTTATTCTTCGGTTCCGTTGTTTTCGGTGTTTTCGGTTTCTTCGTCTTCCTTAACCTCAACCGCCTTGGCCTTTACGTTCATCTTAAGGCCGCTGCCCCTGATAATCTCGGGTTCCTTCTCCTTGGCCTCTCTGGCGCGCTTTTCGTCGGCAAGCTTCTTTTTAAGAGCGTGCTCCTGCTGCTTTAAGGAAATTTCCTTCGCCTTTTCCTCGAGGTCAATCTCGTTCTGCTTGAGTCTTGCGCTCATACGGATAAGGAACAGATTCATATCCTTGGGCGAAACGAAAACGTATCTCTCAACGTAATCGTCAGGCTCGTCGGACAGATGTTTCTTATAGCCTATCGCAACGCGGTCAAACGAGAGACCGACGTTGGTCTTGTCCTTGGTTTCGAAATCACCGTCCTCAACGTTGAAGATATCGAGATACTTTATCTTGTATCTTCTTATCGGGAAGTCGTGGATTAAGAGATAGTCGTCCTCAAACTTGTAATAGGTCAGCATTATCAGCGGAGCTATGAAAAAGACATCAACGGCAAGAAACGCGAATCCGATTTTGACGGTGATATAGCTGTCCATAACAAACTTTGCCGTAAACAGCAGAACCATAACGATATTGAAAATAACAATAAACGTTGTCAGCAGTTTACCGACCGCGGACTGAAATTTCAGTTGCATGGTATAATCCACTCCCTTAATCACAAGATATATTCGGTGAACAAAATGAAAAAGCTCATTTCGTTTTCGGGCGGGTTACTGATAGGACTTATAAATATTCTGCTCGGCGCGGGCGCCGGAACGGTCGCGGTGCTTATCCTGAAAAAGCAGGGACTCTCCCAAAAGGAGGCTCAGGCGAACGCGCTGATGATAATTTTGCCTACTACCCTTATTAGCCTGATTATATACTTTTTCAATGGCCATGTCAATTTTTATGACAATATTTTTATTATCATACCCGCCGCGCTCGGAGCATTTGCGGGCACGTTTCTGCTGTCAAAAATTCCCGCTGACCTTGCAAAGAAGCTTCTGGGCGCATTTACACTGTTTGCGGGAATAAGGCTGCTGAGCGGCAGATGA
>JAEEUJ010000187.1 GCA_016290515.1 Clostridiaceae bacterium | reverse complement strand
GAATACTTTGACGGTATTCACACGGTATTCGGCCACACGCCCACTCACCTTTTCGGTGAAGAGTACAGAGGCAAAATCGTGCGCACACGCACCTGGACTTGTATTGACTGCGGAGCGGCAACGGGCAATGAACCTGTACTGTTGCGCCTCGATGATAATGAAGAGTTCAGATTATAGTTTCAAATCAAAATTTTCCCGACAGAAATGTCGGGATTTTTCGTTTTTTACGGGCAATGTACCGAAAATGCACCTTAAGGGATGATATGATTGATTTGAAAGTTCAAAACGGGAGGTTTACAAATAATGAAAAATCAGAATGGCACAAGGCAAAGAGTAGAATTACACGCTCATACAAAAATGACCGAAACCTTCGGCATCTGTTCGGCAAAGGAACTGATTGAAAGAGCGGCGCAGTACGGACACAGTGCGGTTGCAATAACCGATAACGGCTCTGTTCAGGCATTTCCCGATGCCGAAACATACGGGAAAGAAAACGGCATTAAGATTATTTACGGCTGGGAGGCAGATGTTCCCGACAGCAGATTTGACGAAACTCCGTCCGAATTCACTGCGCTTGTCAGAAATCAGCAGGGACTTAAAAATCTTTATAAACTTGTTACGCAGTCTTTTATCAGTAAGCGCAACGGCATACCTTTGGTTTCAAAAGCCGATATTGAAAAGCACCGTGAGGGCTTGCTGTTAGGCAGCGGTATCGGCGGTGAAGTTTTTGGCGAAATGCTTTATAAGAGACCGTGGAATGAGCTTTGTGAAACAGCCAAATTCTATGATTATCTTGAAATTTACCCTAACGGGATTCTTCGTTTCTTAGTTGAAAACGGGAAATTGAAGGATGAAGAGGATATTGAAGATTTTAACCGTACTGTTGTTAAGCTCGGCGAGGAGCTGAATATACCCGTTGTCGCAACGGAAAATGCATGTTATCTCGATCCTGCAGACAGTATCTGCCACAGTATCATGATGTATGCAGGCGGTTTTGACGATAAGGGAAAACAGCCTCCTCAATATTTTATGACAACCGAGGAAATGCTCGGAGAATTCTCGTATCTCGGTGAGAAAAAGGCATATAAGGTCGTGGTTGAAAACACAAATCTTATTGCCGATATGATTGATAATGTTAGAATAAAACCAAGAGAAGAGATTCGTCCCGTAATTGACGGTGCAAACGAGATTTTCAAGAAAAAGGTTTGGGAAAAGGCATATTTGCTCTACGGCACTTCGCTGCCGAAAATCATAAGCACCCGAATTGAAGATGAACTTGCTAAGATATTCGGCAACGGCTATACGGTGCATTATGAAATTGCACGCCGTCTGGTCGAGGATTCCGAAAAGCACGGATATCACGTCGGTTCAAGAGGTTCTGTCGGCTCGTCTCTGGTCGCATATCTCGCAGGAATTACGGAGGTCAATCCCCTGCCGCCTCACTATATCTGCCCGAAGTGCCGTCATATCGAATTTGTTGAGGGAGTCGGCTCGGGTTACGATCTGCCCGACAAAATCTGTCCCGATTGCAACGAAAAGATGAAAGGAGAGGGACATAATATTCCGTTTGAAACCTTTGCGGGCTTTCAAGGTGACAAGGAACCGGATATTGACCTTAATTTTGCGCCGGAATATCACAAGAATGCACAGGATCATCTGTCGGAAATTCTCGGTAATAAAAGAACTGTTTTTGCAGGTACAATAGGCAGAATATGGGACAATACTGCATACGGTAATGTTAAAAAATACGAAGCGGGTCACAAGCTGAATTTCGATGACGAAACGGTTGAGCGTCTGGTAAAAAAGCTGTGCGGAATAAAAAGGATTACAGGCGGTCATCCGGGCGGAGTTATAGCCGTGCCGAAGGATTTTGATATAGAGGAAATAACACCTCTTGAACTGTTGGATGACGGCAGAACGGTTACACATATTTGTTATATGGATTTATACGGCACTAACGATTTATATGGCAGTCTGCTGAAAATTGATTTGCTCGGACATACCGTTCCCGAAATGTACCGTTTCCTCGAACGGGAAACGGGAAAAAGAATAAGTGAAATACCTATGAATGATTCCGAGGTTTGCTCCCTTTTCACCTCGCCCGACGCTCTCGGAGTAACAGGCAAAGACATTTTCTGCGAAACGGGCACTCTCGCTCTGCCGGAAGTCGGCACGCCGTTTGCGCGAAAACTGCTGATGACATGCAAGCCGGAATGCTTCTCGGATCTGGTTAAAATATCGGGACTCTCACACGGTACGGATGTCTGGACCGGTAATGCGGAAAATCTAATTACCTCGGGTACGGCAGACTTAAAAAGCGTGATTGCAGCAAGGGATGATATTTTCAATTACTTAACTCAAAAAGGCTTTGACAGAGAATCCGCATTCAGTTTAATGGAATTTGTCAGAAAAGGAAAAGGCAGCAGGCTGAAAGACGTCGGTGAATCTGACCTCGGAGAAATGCGTGAAAAAGGCGTTCCCGAGTGGTACATCGAGAGTATGCAGAAAATCCGCTATCTTTTCCCGAAGGCGCATGCGACGGCTTATATGATTGCTGCGGTAAGACTTGGTTGGTATAAACTGAATTATCCTGCAGAATTCTACACGGCATATTTTGACTCCCGGTTTGATAACAGCAGAGGAATAAGCACAGCCTTGCAGGGAAAAGATGCCGTCAGGGAACGTTTAACGGAGCTGTTAAACAAAGGCAAAGAATTATACAGGTTTGAAGAAGATGAACTCGAGGAGCTCCTTGTATTCAACGAAGCCATGCAAAGAGGAGTAGAAATCCTTCCGCCCGAAGTTCCGTTTTCGGATGACGAAGACTTTACCGTAATTGAGAACACAATCTATACGCCTCTGAAGTATTCCCGAAACAACTGAAAAACAGCCGTGAAAGTTCATAGCTTTCACGGCGTGTTTATTATTTTTTATAATTATTTATAAATATAAAGGTTTTATTATAAGGTGTGCTATACTGCTCCCGAAATCAAAAAGGAGGTATTTTATGGGATATGAGATTTCCGAAAATGCGCAGAAATTCTTAACTCTTTATAAGGAGGCGAAAGACAAACGCAATCTTAAAGCGCAGTATGAGCTGGCAAATTACTATGCAGGCTCAAAGGATGAAACGCTGCGCAAAAAAGCGTATCCGCTTTACAAAAAAGCTGCGGAAAAGGGCTATACCGAAGCTGTATTCGGTCTGGGCGTATGCTATGAATTCGGCATCGGCATAAAGCAGGATTATCTCAAGGCAATGCTTCAGTACCGCCGGGTTGATATAAGCGTTACAAATGATATTATGACAAATCCCGATCCGATTGGC
>JAEEUJ010000186.1 GCA_016290515.1 Clostridiaceae bacterium | reverse complement strand
TGGTTTAACCCCTCCGTCATTTTGCAATGCAAAATGACACCTCCCCTTGACAGGGGAGGTTGGGGTGGGATGTCACCTGACAAGACCCCGATAAACTCCGATTTGAAAAAATATTTTTGATTTTCGTTTTTCTTGCAACACTTTTCACTTTGTGATAGTCTATTGTTATGAAAGGCCTTCAGAAAGGTTTTGCGAGGTGATAAAATGACAGACAGCAACATACTGCTCGAATGCGCGCAATCGGGCAACGCCGAGTGCTTCGGTCAGCTGTATTCCATGTATCAGAAGGAACTGTACGTGTACGCGTATAAATTCCTTGGCAACCGCGAGGACGCCGAGGACGCAGTGCAGCAGGCATCGGTTAAAGTTTACACGGGCATAAAAAATATCAAAAAGCCCGAAGCCTTCAAGGCATACTATTTCAAGGCGCTTGCCAATACGGCGCGCAGTATGCTCGCACGGCGCAATATGCACGTTGTCGGTTCCGAGGATGAACTTGAAAATACCGATTCCGGTCTGTCAACCGAGACCGACGCGCTCAACAACTTCGAACTTAACCGCGCGCTCTCAATGCTCAACGCCGACGAGCGCGAGATAGTTTTGCTGTCGGTTGTCGGCGGTTTCACCTCGAAGGAAATATCACAGATTACTACTCTTACGGGCGGTTCGGTGCGCTCAAAGCTCTCACGGGCGCTTTCGAAGATGCGAGCCGAGCTTGAAAAACAGTGAAAGGAGAATAATCATGACTGACAATAATAATTTTGAAAATCAGCTTCGCGACTCTCTTATGAAGGAAGCCGATAATATGCCCGAGTCGCTGTCGGCGGAAAACATCACCGCGCTTGTCAGCGATAAGACTCCCGCAAAGGCAAAGTCTCCCGTTAAGAAGATAGTCGCGCTTGCCGCTTCGTTTGCTATAGTTGTTGCGGCGGTTGCGGTCGGTGCTAAGTATTATAAGCCGAAGGTAAAGCCCATAAAGACGGGCGGCGACACGCAGAGCGTAGAAGCCGCAAACGGCTATGAGGACATTCAGAGCTTCTTTATCGAGCTTAAGAATAATACCGTTCATATGAACGGCGGACGCTACGAGGTAAAGGAATTCTTCAACTTCGGCACCGCCAAGGATTCCGCGACCGCCCCGGCAAGCTCTGCCGATAAGGCGGCTGAAGTGCCCGAAACGGCAAGCTCCGCCGCCAATACGGCAGGCGTTGAGGGCGACGGTATGGGCGGCGGTCCCGCGAGCGAGACCGAGCTTCAGGTTGAAGGCGTTGACGAGGCCGATATTATCAAGAACGATGGCAAATATCTGTACGTTGTACACCGCAGCGATACAAACACCGTATCAATAATCGACCCGACAAATCCTTCCGATATGAAGGTATTAAGCGAGATTAAGCTTGTCAGCGACGACGGTTATGACGCCTATGCAGACGAAATATATATCAAGGGCGACCGACTTATAGCGGCGGTTAATCTTTACACCAACGAAAACAATCCGATTTATTATAACTTCGATTCAATCTGCTGCTTCTACGGCAGCGGCGAGACGAGAACGGGCGTGCAGATTTACGATATAAGCGATAAATCAAATCCCTCGCTTGTTTCAAACTATATCGTTGAGGGCGGTTACGTTTCCTCGCGTATGATAGGCAACGAAATGGTGCTTATCTCCAACTATCTCGTACCGCTTTACAATGACGATGAGAAGCTCAGGGAAGAGTGCATTCCGAGCTATTGGCTCAACTCAAAGGAATACAAGGTTCCTGCCGAAAGCATCAGCATACTCGATAAGAACACAGAGAACACCTATACCAATATTCTCAAGTTCGACGTTACGGCTGATTCCGAAGAGCCCGTTGCTGCTTCGGTGCTCGGCGGCTCGGATCAGGTTTACTGCAACAAAACCGACCTCTACGTTGCCCGCTGGAACTACGTTTCGACCCGCGACAGCTACGACGAGTTTACCGAAATTTTCCGCTTCGATCTTACCGACGGCGTTAAGTTCGTGAAGTCAGTTAAAATTGAGGGCGGAATACTCAATCAGTTCTCTATGGACGAGTATAACGGTTATTTCAGAGTTGCCACCTGCCACCGCAACGACGAGAGCATAATCACCGTGCTCGACAAGGACCTTAATCAGGTAGGCAAGCTCGGCGGTCTTGCAGACGGCGAGTCAATTTACGCCGTCAGATTTATGGGCGATACGGCTTATGTGGTAACCTTCTTCCAGACCGATCCGCTGTTCGTTATCGACCTTTCCGACCCGACAAAGCCGACAGTCGCAGGCGAGCTTAAGATACCCGGCTTTTCAAGCATGCTCTATCCCTACGGTGAAAAGTATCTTATCGGTGTCGGTATGGACGGTGACGAGAACGGAAGCAACGGACAGCTGAAAATCTCGCTGTTTGACGTAAGCGACCCGAGAAATCCGAAGGAGGTCAGCAAGGCCCTTATCAACGGCTATGCCGACACACCCGCCGCTTATATTCACAAGGCGTTCCTTCGCTTCGGCGACACGGGCGAGTTCGCAATCCCCGTAAACGGCGACGGCACCAATTATCTGTGCTCGTTCAAGGTTGAGGGCGACAGAATAAGCGCATATAAGAAGTATGTATGCAGTAATGAAAACAGCTACTACGCGTATATGGAAAGAGGAGCTTTCATAGGAAATACGGTATTCACTCTTTCAAATCTCGGGCTGACCGCGTTCGACCGCGAAAGCTGCGAACAGCTTTCGGAAATAGTAATGCGCAGCGAAAACGAGCTGGTGGTTTATAACGACTATAACGACTATGCCGAGGTCACAACCGTGCCCGCAGAAAATGTAATAATAGTTGATTAGCATAAAAACAAAACGAGCCGCAGCAGCAATAGGGTATTTATAATCTAAATGTGTTTTTTGTAAAAAAGAAAACTAAACAAAGTAATTGAAGGCAGTTTTTTGACTGCCTTCAATTTTTTTATGCTGATGATGATTTCACTCTGTTTTTGAAATAGAATAAGAATATTGCAGTAGTAGCTCAAATGGCAAAAAAATACAGAAAACCCGAATTAACGGGTTTCCTGTATTTATTTAATGATTCCGAAGTATTTTCTCAAATCCTGAAGATTAGCCTTATAGCCGTCAATCGGTGAATCCTTTGATCTCGGGCGGCAATATACAGACTCAATCATATTGACCTCTTTACCGTTAGCGTTTATATAGTAATGCTCTTCAAGAGTGATTACATCGAGAAATTCACTGGCGATCGCTCCTTCTTTGGTTGTATCGCTCCAACCGTACATATCCGCCACGTCGGCATCGTTGAAAGCTGCCTCTGCATGCAGG
>JAEEUJ010000032.1 GCA_016290515.1 Clostridiaceae bacterium | reverse complement strand
TTACAGCTCGGTGAACTGATTAAGCAGGAAACCGCCAAAAACGAAAAAGCCGTAAGCGAGAACACAAAGGGTTATTTCTCGCTCACGGGAATTATCTGCATTTTATGGTTTGTACTGATTCCGTTTTACAAGCCGTTTATGAAATACGCACTCAATTTCGATGACGTCGACAAGCTGTTCGGACTTGTAATGATACTGCTCGGATTCTATGTTCTGTTCGCATTTCAGAACATTTTCGATGCAACCTTCTACGGCAGAGGCAAAACGAACTATATGCTGTTCGAGTCGGTTGTAACGAATTCAATATACTACGGCATTTTCTTCGTGCTTTATCTTACAGGTGTATGGGTTCCGACATTGACGGGCATAGCCCTGATGTTCGGCGGCGGCAACGCCTTCGACAGTGTTGTGTCGGGAATTGCATATTACGTGTTCAGGAAGAGAAACGAGGTTGAAAAATGATAATTGCAATTGAAGGAATTGTATTGTGCGCACTTTTTACATTGCCGGTCTGGCTCATGTCACGCAATCCGATAAAGGAATTATATAACTATCCCCCTGCTATTCAGGAACGGGTTAAGTCACTTGATGAATACAAGGACCGGATACCAACGCAGAAAAACAAGGTTGCGGCAAAGCTGATTGCATCTGTTATATTTGTTATTATAATCGCTTTGATTCTGCGGTTCATAAACGGATATACAACCTTCTTAAAAAGCTTCGGTTACGGCTTTATTCTGTGGACGGTTGTGAACCTGTACGATGCAGTTGTTCTGGATATTATCTGGTTCTGTCACGATAAGCACTTTGTAATCAAAGGCACAGAGGATATGGTTAAGGATTATCACAACTATTGGTTTCACATAAAAGGTTTCTTTATCGGTGAAGCGCTTGCGATCGTGGTCTGTGCGCTGTCAGGAGTTATTGTTCAGTTTGTTCTGTAAACAAGAGTTTTGAGAAGATGAAGCGCCGTTATGTGTCTGTCAGCATTTGACGGCAGATTGCCCGAAAGCAGAACACTTGCAAATCTGATTGCGTTCTGCGACGGTGCTTATGCGACTGGAAGCGACGGCATACTCTCGCCGTTTGACGGTGAGAACGTCAGCGTTCACAAGGTTGATAACGCACTGCAGAACGTCAAGATACACTCTCCCCTTTTAAGCGGAATAAAGGGCAACCTCGGCAAGTATATTGCAAGAGGAACTAAGGCGATTGTTTATATAGTTAAACGCCAGAGATACGGCAAAAAATGACTCTGAATAACTATCCGTTTAAATAATTGAGCGCAGGGATTTCCCTGCGCTCGTTTTGTTTTTTATACCTATATCAGATTGTTAAGCTTTTCGTTTTTTCTCTTTCACATTTGATAAAAACGTAGTATAATATTACGCAGATCGGAGGAAGGATTTATGAAAAAATGGGTTAAAGTGATAATGGCCGTGTTCGTTCTGGCAGTTGCACTGATTATCGCAACGGCAGTCTATGCGGGTGATTATTACAGCGCGGTTGACGTTGATAAGTATATGACCGACAGCGCCGATGTGCACGTTACCGAAATAAAGCAGGGTTGGTTTTTCGACGGACCCGGCAGCGAAAACGCACTGATATTTTACCCCGGTGCGAAAGTTGACGAAACCGCTTATGCACCTATACTGCGCTCGGTTTCCGAGCAGGGCGTTGACTGTTTTCTTATGAAAATGCCGCTTCATCTCGCTTTATTCAACATGGACAAGGCGGATGAAATCCTTGCCGAATACAATTACTCCGACTACTACCTCGCCGGTCATTCGCTCGGCGGCGCGATGGCAGCCAACCACGCGCACAAGCATCAGGACGGCCCGTCGGGTGTTTTCCTGCTCGCCGCGTATCCGACAGAGGATCTGACCGCTTCGCCGTTCCCGATTGTTTTCATTTACGGCGACCGGGATACCGTTCTCAACCGCGAAGCACTTGAGCAGGGATTTGATCTGTGCCCTGCAGACAGTATGAAAATCGAAATCGCAGGCGGCAACCACGCACAATTCGGCTCCTACGGAGATCAGAAGGGCGACAGCGAAGCAACAATAACGCCTGAAGAACAGTGGCAAATCACAGTTGAAACGATACTCGATACAATCAATCAATAATAATAAAAAAAGCTAGCCATCCTTTGCGCAAACGCTAAGGATGGCTTTAATATTTATCAAATTAAATCATATTAATAAAACTACGGTTCGGGCGTTCTACAGATTAACAAGAACACCTGTTACGCCGGCAATTACAATAAGTAAAATGGGTGAAATCCCCTGCTTTTTAATTTTTCTTGAGCCGAAATATATCAGCGCCAACGCCGCCGTAATAGCGAGCGCCTTCCAGTCAAAAACAGTTTCGGCTGAAACGAAAAAAATGTTATTGAACGCCATATATGCGCCCGTTGCGAGAATTATACCGACCACACACGCCTTAATGCCGTCGATTGCCGACTTAACGCCTTCGTTTTTAATAACATTCTTAAGCAGATTCATAAGAATAATTACAATTAAAAACGCGGGCAGTATTGTCGCAGTAGTGGCAATCAGCGCGCCGAGCACTCCGCCCTGAGCCGAGCCGACATAAGTCGCGAGATTAACGGCAATCGGTCCGGGTGTGCTCTCGCTTATGGCTATCATATCCGAAAGCCTTTCGTCGTCAAGCCAGCCGTATGCTACGGCGGTTTCGCGGATAAGCGGTATCGCACCGTAGCCGCCGCCGAACGCGAATGCACCGACCTTCAGAAATCCGAGGAAGAGTTCAAGGTAAATCATTTCGACTCCTCCTTTTTCTTATTCCTTTTTGCAAGGTAAACGATAAGCGAAACCGTTGCACATATAAGCATAATAACAACCGACGAAATTCTTACGGATGCGATATCAATCGCCATCATCGCTGCAAATGCGAACGCGGCAAGTATATAGGTCAGCGGTTTCTTTTCAAGCTTTCTGAACATGCGTATTGCAGCGTCGATAATCAGTATCGCAACCGCGAGCTTTATACCGTAAAATGCGCCCGCAACCCATTTTACCTCCATAAACCGTTCAAGGAAGAACGAGATTGCGAGTATGATAATAAATGACGGCGTTACCATACCGAGCGTTGCAAATAGCGCGCCGATAAAGCCCTTCTGCTTATTGCCGACATAGGTTGAGCAGTTAATGGCAACCGGTCCCGGAGTGGATTCGGCGAGTACCGTGATATTGGTCATCTCGTCGCCGGTTATCCACTTTTTCTTCTCAACGCAGGTACGCTCAATAAGCGGAAGCATGGCATAGCCTCCGCCGAAGGTGAACAAGCCTATTTTTGCAAATGTGAAAAACAGTTCAAGCAGTTTTTTCATGATGTGTTTCCGTTTCGTTTTATTTCGCAACAATTATACACTACTGTTCAATTCCGTGTCAACGGAAAAGACGGGAAACGTACCGCTTCCCGTCAGCGCTTTTCAACTTATAAAAAGGGATTATTTGCCGGCAAACGGGAAGCCGAAGATTTCCTTGAGCCACGCTACACTGTCAGAAGTCCAGTGTGAAGTACGCGAACACATATCAAGCGCATTTGCGTTAACGGTTTCGTCGGCAACCGAGAAGCCGTGCGGCGCGTCGCTGTAAATATGACATTCGTATCCTATGCCGTGTCTGTTGAGTGCGGTGAGAAATTCAACCGTGTTTTCAATCGGCACGGTATTGTCGTTTCTGCTGGCAAAAATGAAGCACGGGCAGGTGTTTGCGTCAACAGCGGCAACAACATCCGTTGCCTCTGAGCTGTATCGGTTTACGGTTTCACGGTTGAGCACGGGATAGCCGAGAATTACCGCGTTCGGCTTGCACGCGGAAACGGTTGCCGCGCAGCCCGCAAGGTGACCGCCCGCAGAAAAACCGATAACCGCAATTCTGTCGGTATCAACCGCCCATTCCTCGCTATTTTCAATTATCAGTCGGTATGCCTGCTCGTAGTCGTCGAGCGGATTTCTCCACTCCCTGTGTTCGGCTACCGAATAGCGCAGGACAAAGACCTGAAAGCCCGCGCCAAGATATACCAGCGCTATCGGGTCCGCCTCCCTGTCAGAACAGAAGCTGTAACCGCCGCCGGGAAGAACAATTACGGCAGGACGCCTGTTTATATTTGAGAACTCGCCGCCCGTTTTCTGTATATAGGCAGTAAGCTTTACGTTTCTCTTTTCATTGAGTATTATCTCTTCAGCTTTCACAGTTTTTCACCGCTTCCTTTTTATGTTTGCCCGTTTAATGAAATTATAACACAATTATACAGTTCACTCAATAGACAGATACGGCACTTTTGATTTTCGAATACACGGGGAAAGCCTGTTGCCGTTGACTTTATTGACTGTGTTTATTATAATTGAGATGTTGGAAAATACGTTTGTCTTAACGGTGGAATTATGAATAAATGGGATTTTTATACAACCAAAGAATTAAAGCCCGAAGGCTGGCTTTTGCGTCAGCTTGAAATTCAGGCAAAGGGTTTAAGCGGTAATCTTCACAAAATCTGGCCCGACGTGCGTGACAGCGCCTGGATAGGCGGAGAGCGCGAGGGCTGGGAGAGAGTTCCGTACTGGCTTGACGGGTTTATTCCGCTCGCCTATCTTCTCGAAGACGGTGAGCTTATCTCGGTTGCAAAAAAATATATCGACGCCATAATCTCAAAGCAGAGAGATGACGGCTGGATTTGTCCGCTTAAGGAAGGTCAGTCCGAATCGGGATATGACAGCTGGGCGGTACAGCTTATCGCAAAGACGCTGACGGTTTATTATCAGTGTTCGGGCGACGAGAGAATACCGGAGGTTATTTACAAGGCTCTGCGCAATTATTACGACCTGCTGAAAAGCGGTAATATCAAGCTATTTCACTGGGGTAAATTCAGATGGTTTGAAACCTTTATAGCTCTGAATTTTCTTTATAAAAGGCAGCCAGAGGAATGGATGAAGGAGCTCGCAGCAATTTTGAAAAAGCAGGGCTACGATTACAGCAATGCAGTTGAGTCATGGAAAAGCCCGAAACGTCTGTGGCAGTTCAAAACGCATATAGTCAATCTTACTATGATGCTTAAAAGCGAAGCGGTTTCCTGCGATTTACTCGGCGGGGAATATACGGACGAAGCCGAAAAGCTGCGTGAAATACTCGACCGATACAACGGAACGGTTTTTGAAGGCTTCACGGGCGACGAATGTCTGTCGGGCATAAGTCCCGTTCAGGGAACAGAGCTTTGCTCGGTCGTTGAACAGATGTATTCCTACGAGCTGCTGTACGCTTACACGGGTGACAGTAAATGGGCCGAAAGGCTTGAGGTTCTCGCGTTCAACGCCCTGCCCGCCACGATAAGCGAGGATATGTGGACGCATCAGTACGATCAGATGAGCAATCAGATTGCCTGCGAGAAATTCTTTATGAAAACTCCGTTCGGCACCAACGGTCCGTCGGCGCATCTTTTCGGGCTTGAACCGAATTACGGCTGCTGCACGGCAAATTTCAGTCAGGGCTTCCCGAAGCTGGCTCTGTCGGCATTTATGCACAAGGACGGCACAATTATCAATTCAATTATGCTCCCCTGCCGGCTGAACGCTGACGGAGTTGAAATAGAGCTTGAAACGGATTATCCGTTTGAGAATAAAATGCGGTATTCAATCAACGCTCAGAGAGAATTTGATTTCGTTATCCGTATTCCGTCGTTTGCCCAAAACGTTAAGCTCGACGGTAAGACGGTTGAAGCAAAAGATATTGAAATTCATATCAATAAAGGCGAAACGGAAATATGCCTTGAATTTGAGACTCCCGTCTATCTTAAAGAAAGACCGAACTCGCTTTTTGCCGCAAAAAAAGGCTCGCTGCTGTTTTCGGTGCCGATAGCATACAAAAAGAGAAAGCACGAATACACACGAAAGGGCGTTGAACGGAAATTCCCATATTGCGACTACGAGCTTATACCGCAGGGCAAATGGAATTATGCCTTCAGTAACGATATGCTGTCGGCAACGTTCAACGGAGTCGGCGACGTTCCGTTTTCACAGAGTAATCCGCCTGTAACGGTTACGGCGAATATGAAAAGAATTCACTGGGGACACAGATTTATGTTCCCGACAATGTGCGCCAAAACACCGAAATCGACCAAGCCGATTTCCAAAGAAACAAAAATCGAGCTTATTCCCTACGGTTGCGCGAAGCTTAGAATGACGGAAATGCCGATATGTGAAAAATAAAAAAGATACGCAAAGAGCGCAGGTTAAACCTGCGCTCTGTTTTTCTGCTTATTATTTTCAGATAACGTAGTCAACCGCGATTGACGCTTCGGCAACCTCGTGCATGTGGGCTTTGACAACCGAGCAGTGATACTCATCGTTCTGATACGCGTCAAGCGCCTCGGGACTGTCAACAACAACCTGAAGAATGATATCGTACGAACGCGGCGAGTGAAGGAAATCACAGCCTACCTCAATTGAACGGGCAAGCGGAACTTTACCCTTCATTGAATTGAGAATATCGGCGGCCTTTTTGACCTCGGCGTCGGAATTGTCCTTTAACTTAAAACAAACTATATGCTTAATCATATTATTACCTCCGTCTTTTTGTTGCTATTATTATACAGTTCTGTCGTGCGTGTGTCAATCCGTCCGGAACTGAAGCTCGTACAGTTCTTTGTATGTTCCGCCCTTTGCCATCAGCTCGTCGTGAGTTCCCTTTTCGGTAATTTTACCGTCGGTAACGACGGCTATCGTGTCAGCATTGCGTATAGTCGAAAGACGATGTGCGACAACAAGGGTTGTCCTGCCCTTGCAAAGCTCGTCAAGCGCCTTCTGGATAAGCACCTCGGTGGTGTTGTCAAGCGCGCTTGTAGCCTCATCAAGAATGAGTATTGCAGGGTTTTTAAGAAATACCCTCGCTATGGAAATTCTCTGCTTCTGACCGCCCGAAAGCTTGATTCCCCTCTCGCCTATCTCGGTGTCGTAACCGTCGGGAAGGCTCATAACAAAGTCGTGCATATTGGCGTTTTTAGATGCCTCGATAATCTGCTCGTCGGTGGCATCAAGACAGCCGTAACGTATGTTGTCCTTAATTGTACCCGAAAAAAGGAATACATCCTGCTGAACGATACCGATATTCTTTCGCACGGAATCCATAGTAAGTTTGCGGATATCCTGGCCGTCGATAAGTATACTGCCGTCGTTTTCGCCAAGCTTATAGAAATTCGGTATCAAATGGCAGATAGTCGTTTTGCCGCCGCCCGACGGGCCGACAAGTGCGATTTTCGTACCCTCGGGTATTTTCAGCGAAACATGGTCAAGTACGCCGTTTTCCTCGTTTTCGGTGTATGAGAAGCAGATATCCTTTAATTCAATATCTCCCCTCGCCTTGCCTAAATCAATGGCGTCGGGCGCGTCCTTTTCCTCCTCAATGTCCATTATTTCAAGAAAACGCTTAAAGCCCGTCGCGCCGTTCTGCCACTGCTCGGTAAAGCCGACAAGCGTCTGGATAGGCTGAATAAACAAGTTGACCGAAACGATAAACGTCGAGTACTCGCCGAAGTTGATTTTTCCGTTATAGAGGAAAATACCGCCTGCGATAAGAATAATAACGTTGAAAACGTCGGTTACAAACGATGTTGACGAGAAGAACTTGCCCATCGCGCTGTATGACTTGGCGCAGGCGTCGACGTACATTTCGTTGCCGACCTCAAATTTTTCAAGCTCTTTGTCGGCGTTGGTGTAAGCCTTCGTAACCCTTACGCCCGTAATTGACGATTCAAGCGCTGCATTGATAACCGCGTTGCTCTCGCGTCTTTTTGTGAAGGCGGCGCGCATCTTTTTACGGTAATGCGCTGAAACGATAATAAGAAACGGAACGCAGGTAAAGATTATGAGCGTCAGCCAGACGTTGATTGTACAGAGATACGAAAAGCTCAGCACTATCATTATCGACGATGTAAGCAGATTTTCGGGACCGTGGTGCGCCAGCTCGCTGACCTCAAAAAGGTCGTTGGTCATTCTCGTCATTATAGCGCCCGTTTCGTGGTCGTCAAAGAATGAAAACGGCAGCCTTTCAAGATGCGTGAAAAGCTCGGTTCGCATCTGCGCCTGCATATAGGTTCCTATCATATGTCCCTGATACTGAACGAAATAGCGAAGGTACAGCCTTACCACATAAAGCGCAAGCACTGTAACACCCGCGATTATAATTGCATTGTACTGCTTGTTGGGTATGTAGTCGTTGAGCATACGGTTCGTCATAATCGGGTAAACCATACCCAGAAGCGATATCAGTATTGACGCTCCCATATCCGCGCAGAAAAGAGGCATATGCGGTTTATAGTACGAAATAAAGCGTTTTACCATTTCCTGCTCCTCTCCTCGGGATATATAACTCCCCATTCTTTTCTTGTCCTTGTCATCATATCCATTACATCCTTTGTTAAATCAAGGCGCATAACATTCTCGCCGCTGACGGATTTTTCCATATCGTCGATTTCGTATGTAAGCACCGAAACGTCGGGATTGCTCGTCAGTGTTACGGGTTCGCGCCCGTCAAGGAAGGTTATTACGGCCTTGCGCGAACGGTTGTAATTATCAAATTCAACGTAGCCCTTTTCAAACGAAACGGTTGCCGTTCTCGGCAGCTTCGCCGTAAGCGAAAGAGTGACTGATGCCATTTCGCCGTAAGAGTTATTCAACAGCATCAACGCCTGCTCGTCAACGCCCGTAGGGGCAAGCTTTACCGTCGACTTGATTTCGGTTGCGTTTTCGCTTAAGAAATAACGTGCGAAGGACAGCGCATATACTCCGATATCGAGCATTGCTCCGCCCGCAAGCTCGGGATTGAAAAAGCGGTTGGTCATATCGTAGTCCTTGCTGCTGCCGAGATTGACCTCAATCATTTTAAGTCTGCCGAGCTCTCCCCTTTTTATATATCCGGAAACCTCGGCGTAAACGGGCATATGGTAAACCGTCATAGCCTCAGCCAGAATCACACCGTTTTCCATACACGCCGCAATACCCGCTTCAAGCTCGTCGGAATTAAGAGTTACAGCCTTCTCGCAAAGCACGTGTTTCTTATGCTTTGCCGCTTCGAGTATATATTCAATATGGCGGTTGTGCGGAACGGCGATATAAACTATGTCAATATCATTATCCGAAAACAGTTCGTCGGCTGAACTATATACCTTTTCGATTCCGTATTGTTCGGCAAAAGCTTCTGCTCGCTCACGGGTGCGCGAGTATATGCCCGAAAAGCTTCTGCCCTTCTGTGCGAAAGCTTCAGCCATTTCGTGGGCGATATGTCCGCAGCCGATTATTCCCCATTTATACTCTTTCATAATAAACTCTCCGTCGTTTTTTGTACCATATAATTATATAGTCTTGTAAAGGTAAATGCAATATGATATTATCGACTTATAGTACATCGGGAGGCGATTTTAATGAGCAACACAACTGCCAATTGCATAGTAATTGACGAAAGTAAATGTATTGGTTGTGCAAAGTGCGTTAAGGATTGCGTTGCCTTCGCGCTTTATATTGAAAACGGTAAGGCAAACGTCAGAGAGGGCTGTATAGAGTGCGGACACTGTTTTGCCATATGCCCTGTCGGTGCGGTTGATATGCCCGCCTATGACAAAAGCGATTGTGAAGCTGTTACAAATCTCAGCGAAATAGATTCCGAAACTCTGCTTGCGGGTATCAAGAGCAGACGTACAATAAGACAGTATAAGAGTACCCCCGTCGAAAAAGAAAAGCTTGATATGATTCTTAAGGCGGGACAGTACGCGCCGACCGGCGGAAACTCGCAGAACGTGGCGTTCACAATTCTCGGCTCAAAGCAGGATGAGATTGAGAGAGAATGCGTCAAGCTGTTCCGCGCCGGTGTCGGCATCGGAAAGAATTTTTCAAAATTCCTGAAGAACACTGAAATAAGCGATAACTTCTTTTTCAAGGGCGCGCCGTTGGTAATTGTAGTTTCGGGACACAGTGAGGTCAACGCAACGATTGCCGCCGCATATATGGAGCTTGAGGCAAATTCTCTCGGACTTGGCGTGCTTTACAGCGGATTTTTCTGCAGCTGTGCTAAGATAAATCCGAAAATCAAATCGGCCTTGAAACTTCCCAAGGGACACAAGGCAGTCTGTTGTTTAATCATAGGATATCCCGACGTAAAATACGAAAGGACAGCGCCGAGGAGAAAGCACGAAGTCAAGACGTTATAAATACTTATACAAAAAGTAACAGAGCGCAGGAATTAACCTGCGCTCTGTATTTTTATGCTTTTTCTCAGATAATTCCGAGCGGAATAAGAACTGCAAGCAGTACCGCAACCGTGCCCCAAAGGCAGATAAGGAATTTCTTCTGAGTTTTTCGCGGCTTGTCGTAAATAAGGTTTGCCGCAAGGAAGAACGGGATATAGGTCGTGATAAATACGGGAAGCGCTCCCCACCATTTGTAAACCCAGATAAATGCGGGAGTCGATGCGAGGAATATCTCGAACACCGAGAAGAACGCCGCATTCCCTATTGCGAAGAGTACGCGGTTGTTGATGCCGAGTATCTTCTTGTTCTTATCCTCGGGCAGAAGCTCAACGCTCATAAATCCCGCAACCGAGAACATAAGCGAAAGTTCCCACGACACACCTACGAGCAGGATAAAGCTCGTGCTTTCGGGCGAAACGTGCCACAGCGCATAGCCGGAAAAATGGCAGATAACGGCGTTGGCTATTTCATAAAGCCAATGTACGCCGTAAAGCGCAAGCGCGGCGGCCATACCGTTGTAGTTTTTCTTTTTGTACTGCGGAATCCAGATTCCGACAATCACAAGCGCAAGAAGTGTAATGAACGTCCAGTTGAAGTTGTCCGTGCTCCTGACGGCGGCTTTTGCCGCTTCGGCGGCAGCCATCGCAGCAGCGGAACCGTCTCCGAATAACATAGTGTCACGCTCCTTTTTTATTTAATATTTATATTTTTTATCTTTCCTCCAACGGAAGATAAACCTGAGGCTCGGAAACACTGCGGTAGGCAGGTCTGATAATTTTATCGGTGTTGATAAGCTCCTCAATTCTGTGAGCCGACCAGCCCGATACACGCGCAATGGCAAAAATCGGCGTAAACAGCTCGCGCGGGATACCGAGCATACTGTAAACAAATCCGCTGTAGAAGTCGACGTTTACGCTTACGCCCTTGTATATTCTTCGCTTGGAAGCTATTATTTCCTTGCCGATACGCTCTATGTTCGAGTAAAGCTCAAAATCGTCCTCCCTGCCCTTTTCGACGGCAAGCTCCTTTACGAAGGATTTGAAGACCTTTGCTCTCGGGTCGGAAACGGAATAGATAGCGTGTCCCATACCGTAGATAAGTCCCTTGTTATCAAACGCGCGTCGGTCAACTATCTTTTCAAGATAATTCTTCACCTCGTCAAGATCCTTTGTGTCTCTTACGTTTTCCTTAAGGTCGTCTATCATTTCGACAACCTTTATATTGGCGCCGCCGTGCTTTGGTCCCTTGAGTGACGAAAGCGCCGCCGCCATAACGGAATAGGTATCAGAGCCCGCTGAGGTTACGACGTGAGTCGTGAACGACGAGTTGTTACCGCCGCCGTGCTCCATATGAAGAATAAGCGCCGTGTCGAGCACCTTGGCTTCAAGCGGTGAAAAGTTCATATCGGGGCGAAGCATTCGTAAAATGTTTTCACTTGTGGAAAGCTTGGAATCGGGACGGTGAATATATAACGAATCGTTTCTGTCGTAGTAATTGTATGCCTGATAAGCATAAACCGAGAGCATCGGGAAGCAGCTTATCATACGAAGGCACTGACCTAACACGTTGCTCAGTTCAAGATTTGACGCCTCGTCATCGTAAGCGGCAAGCGTGAGCACGCTTCTGGTTATGGAGTTCATAATATCCTTGCCAGAAGCCTTCATTATAACGTCGCGCGTAAAGTTGGTAGGCAGTGTGCGAAGCGACGCAAGAAGGTTGGCAAATTCCTTTAACTGCGCCTTATCGGGCAGCTTGCCGAAAAGCAGAAGATAGGTTGCCTCCTCAAAGCCGAAGCGCCTGTCTCCCCTGCCGTTTATAAGGTCAATGACGTTTATTCCGCGGTATGACAGTCTGCCGTCGCACGGCACACGTGTACCGTCTTCCTTTTCCTCAAAAGCGATAATCTCGGAAATCGAGGTAAGACCGGCAAGCACGCCCGTTCCGTTTTTGTCACGCAATCCGCGCTTTACACCGTATTTATCGTAAAGGTCAACGTCAATACTTCCGTTCTCGACGCAAAGTTTTGCGTGTTCAGTTTTATACTGTTCAATTTCAGCCTTTGTAAGCTTCATAATACGCCTCCTTTAATGGGGGTGATTTTTTTATTCACTGTATATTGATAATTTTGTTTTATCGCTTGCTTCGTATTCCCTTTTGAAATCAAAGCCTAATGCCTTGCCCTCAGGGAATAAATCGTGAAGCGGAACAAGCACGAAATCGCGCTGTAAAATATAGGGATGCGGAACCGTCAGTTCTTCGCTTTCCAGTTCAAAGTCTTCATATAGAAGCACGTCGATATCAATAATTCTCGGGCCGTTTCTGAATTTACGCACCCTGCCGAGCGCCGCTTCAATGCCCAGACATGCGCCGAGAATCGCATGCGGCGTCAATTCGGTTTCGACAAGAACGGCACAGTTGAGAAAGCGCGCCTGCTCGGTATAGCCCCAGGGCTCGGTTTCATAGACCGACGAGGTTTTAATTATCTTTGTTTTGGGTAAAAGAGCGATTGAATTCAAGGCGTTTTCAAGGTTTTCAAGCCTTTTGCCCATATTCGTACCCAAGCCTAAAACAGCCTTCATTTTCTCGTCCTCGTTATCTCGACCGCGACGTAACCGAAATCGGCAGAAATCGGTGCGTCGGGCTTCATTACCTTGACGGTAATCTCGTTTACGGGCGGATATTCGGTAAGTATAGCATCAGCGATAACGCCCGCACATTTTTCGATTAAATCATATTTTTCGGCGGTAAAGACACGTCTTACAGTCTTTATCATTTTAGCGTAACTGACGGTATCGTCGAGGTTATCGGACTCACACGGTGCAGACAAATCAAGATATGCTGTCAGATCTATAACAAATTCCTGACCGTTCTGCTTTTCCTCTTCGTTTACGCCGTGATACGCAAAAAGACGAAGTCCGCGAACTATAATCTTATCCATAATTACCTCACAATTCTGTCAGCCGCTTCGGCGGCAATCTTAGCCTCTCTGACGTTGTGTACTCTGATAAAATCGGCACCGCCCGCTATCGCAAGCGTATCGTATGCTATAGTTGAATACAGCCTGTCCGCCTTTGTCATATCGGGCAAAACAGAGGTCACACGCTTGTTGGAAAGTGCGACCAGAAGCGCTCTGCCCTCTTTTCTGAACGTGCTCATATTTTTCAAAAGCTCGTTATCGTCAAACTGATTTTTTGAGAATCCTATGCCTATGTCAAAGAGAACCTGCTCTTTTGAAATGCCTGCATTTTCAAGCTCTTTTTCACAGTTTTCAAAGAAGGCTTCGACGCTGTTTGCAACGCCGCCGCACTCGGTATAATCGGCTGCCTCTTTTGAGGAAAACAACGGATTGTGCATCACCGTATAACCCGCTTTGTACTTTTTGATAAGTTTAAGCATCTCGGGGTTAATTTTGCCGCTTACGTCATTTATAATCTTAGCTCCGCTTTCAAGCGCAAAACGCGCAACCTCGGGGTAAAAGGTGTCAACGGAGACGGGAACAGCGGTAGCTTTAATGATTTCGGGGAGCATATCTCCGATTACCTTAAGTTCGTCCTTGACGCTGAGAATTTCGACCTCGGGGTTGGTCGAATTAGCACCCACATCGATTATATCGGCGCCGTCCATTTCAAGACGTCTTATATGGCTTACCGCCCTGTCGATTGAATTATATCTTCCGCCGTCATAAAAGGAATCGGGGGTGATATTGAGTACGCCCATTATGTATGTTCTTTTGCCCGTTTCAAAGCAAAAGCCGTTACCCTTAAAGCTCATATTATTCACCTCTGAGCAATAAACTCATAGCCTCGCTTCTCGTCTTGGCGTCACTTCTCATAGCACCGCGAAGAGCGGAGGTCTGAGTCTTGGAACCTGCAGCGCGTGCGCCGCGCATTGTCATACAGAAATGCTCGGCTTCAATAACGACCGCAACGCCCTTTGCCGAGAGATTTTCGTCAAGAAAATCGGCTATCTGACTCGTCAGTCTCTCCTGAAGCTGAGGACGGCGGGCAAATGAGTTTACTATTCTTGCGAGTTTTGAAAGCCCTATAACCTTGCCGTCGGTTGAAATATAGGCGATATGCGCCTTACCGACGAAGGGAAGCAAGTGATGCTCGCACATCGAGTAAAGCGGAATGTCGCGAACAACGACCATTTCGTTTACGTTGCCCTCATTAAAAATCTTGAGATGCTTTTTGGGGTCCTCCTCAAGACCTGCGAAGATTTCCTCGTACATTCTTGCAACTCTTGCGGGAGTCTCCTGAAGCCCTTCTCTGTCGGGGTCCTCGCCAACGGCGATAAGTATCTCCCTTACCGCGTTTTCAATTCTTTCTCTGTCCATAATTTCACCTCTTAGCTTTTGCCTATGAAAACACAAACCTGATATAGTCCATACTGTCGAACATTTCATATTCGACCTTATAAAAATGCTTTCTTGACTGCCTTGAATTTATGTTTTCGATAACGCTAAGCACATCGCCCGTATCGAGAAGCTCCTGCTTCATCTTTTCGTAGGCCTCGTGGTTGGTAAACATCATTTCGGCGGTATAATCGCCATTCTGAACGTTTCTGACCGCGTTATCCTGTAAGGCACCCTTTGCAACGCTGTCATAGCTGTGATAAAGTGCGTTTTTACTTGAGTAATAGTTATCGTAAAGCGAATTACAGCCGTTGTCAGCCGATGGCTCTATACTGAAGTGGTCCCTGTCGATAAGCTCCTGATTTACGTTGAAATAGAAATAGCACTTTTCGAGCGTAACGTTCTGCTTATCAAAGTCGTCCCACGTGACGTCAAGGTAATAATTCTGTCCGTCTATTGTAACGACGTTCCACATGTGTCCTTCGGTCGCACCGTCAGGATTACGCGCGTCGCCGGTTACAAGATAGTTATGCACGCCCGCTCTGTTGAGAAGCAGCTGCGTTGCTCTCGCGTAGCCCTCGCAGACGGCTTCGCCGAGTATAAGCGCATCGTAAGCGCTGGTTCGAAGGTCGCTGCCGTCGTTAAGATATTTGCAGTGCTGACAAATATAGTCGTGAATAAACAGCTCTTTTTCGTAATCGTTGCCTGCATAAAGCTTTGAAGAAAGTCTGACAAGCAGATTCTCGAGAGCCGCGGTGTACGCTTCGTGCTGCTCGGCCGAATGAGTATAACTCGGCACGAAATAGTGTCTTGAACCTTCACTTATCAGCTGACAATCCTTACCGTAACAGATGAGCTCGGGATTGTCGTAGGAAATCGCATACATAAGAGCATCAAGTTCCTCGTCGTTAAGCTTGGGTATCTCAATTCTCTCGGTGTGTTTGGGTATCTCGGGAACGATGAGAGTATATGCAATTTTGGCATTATTGCTCAGCCGTTTGTAATAATAGCGGTCGTTAACGCCCTTCTCTTCAACTCGGTTTTCGTAAATAAGCTCAACCGACTGAAACTTTTTGCCGTAAACGGGCAAATCGTAATCCCTTATGGCAAACCATCCGCAAATGACAATGAATACCGCGGCAACTGCGCCGATAAGCTTTTTATTATCCATTGTCGGCCTCCCTCTCGTTGGCTGCAACAATTTCGGATTCTGACTGCGAGAAAGCAACGAGTCTGTCCTCATGCGCCTTGAAATCGACTATGGATAAATCGGTCTGGGAATTGTTAGCGATATACGAGAACAGACTTTCAGCCTTTGCCGTGTGCTGCTTCGAAAAAACTATCTTCAGAAACTGCGCAAAGGCGTCCGCCTTATGATAGGAGTCGCAGTAATTGAGATATTTCATATATAAATCTGCCGAAAGCGCCTGCTCGCCCGCGTTGAGTATCAGTCCGTCGGACGGATAATCTATGGCAGATTCGACGTTTACGGTGACATCCTCAAATTTAGTTAAAAAATTTCTGAACTGTGAATCGTTGTATTTTATATACCTGTCCGCTTCAAGTTTCAGACTGTTCACAACCGCATCCTTTAACGTGGTTGCGCCGTACTGAGTAAAGTAGGCGTTCAGACTGCCGTCAAATCCGTTATAGGAAACCGAAGTTGAAACTGGGATATCGAGCACTGTCATTTTCATCTGCTCGTAATCGCAGGAAATGAGCATCACATAGTCGAGCGTATGCTCGGAATTCTCACAGAAGACAAGTACTTTCGCGCTTCCCGTCTGAGGCTCGGGCTCGGTTGTCGCCTCGGTTGTCAGCTCGGTAGTCGTTTCCGCAGACGAGAAAACGTTGGATAAATCGAAGTTAAGATTCTTCATAAACATAAGCACGGAAACGGCCCCCAGCAGTATTACAAACA
>JAEEUJ010000031.1 GCA_016290515.1 Clostridiaceae bacterium | reverse complement strand
CGGTATATATCAGCCGCTCTTTGAGTGGGCGGGCGCGGGAGCGAGCGTGCCGCTGACGGGCTTCGGAAATATGCTCGTTCAGGGCACAAAAGAAGCCATACGCAAGAAGGGCTGGCTGGGAATACTCACGGGTCCGCTGTGCGCAGGTTCGGCGGGTATTTCGGCGGCTATGCTGTCGGCGCTCGCTGTATCCGTATTCGCAAGGGCAAAAAGCAAATAAAAGAATTAAGCCCCCTATCATAGGGGGCTTTTGTCATAGATTTTTTATTTCAGTTCTGCGAGGATTGCGCCCTTATCGGTTACGCCGACAAAGGTCTTTACGGACTCGCCGCCCTTGAAAACCATCAGAGTCGGGATGGACATAATGCCGAAACGCGCAGCAATTTCCTCGGCCTCGTCAACGTCAACCTTGCCGACCTTGATATCGGGATTTTCGGCCGCTATCTCGTCAACTACGGGCGACATGATTTTGCACGGACCGCACCAGGTTGCAAAAAAGTCAACAAGGCAGGTCTTTTCGCTGTTAAGAATTTCACTTTCAAAATTATCGTCGTTTAATACCAATACGCTCATATTAATTCTCCTTTGATTTAATATATTTCACTGCGGACAGTCCGGCTTCGGCGCCTTCGTAAACCGCTTTGCATACCTGAAGAAGGCCGCCCGTCGCGTTGCCGCAGGCAAACACGCCCTTAAGATTCGTGCTCATATCGGGATTGACCTTGATATCGCTGCCGTTAAGGGTTACGCCGAGTTTCTTTGCAAAATCAGCGCCGCCCGCAACGCCCTGAGCGATAAACACACCGTCAAGTTCAAGCTCACTGCCGTCCTCAAAGACGACCTTCGAGAGCTTTACCTCACCGACAAATTCCGAAATCTTTTTGGTAATAACTTCGTATTTGTCGGTCTCGGGCGCGGGTTTTCCGTCGGTCAGAATTACAAGCTTTCCTACTATATTCTCAAGCTCGTCTGCCTCGCTTAAAGCATACGCCTCGTTGCCGAGTACGGCGACGCTCTTTTTACGGTAGAAGAAGCCGTCGCAGACCGCACAGTAGCTGATTCCCCTGCCCTCATAGGCTTCGACGCCCTTTATGTCGGGTTTAAGCTTTTTGTTGCCCGTAGATATTATGAGCGACTTACCTTCATATTTATTCGCGGCAGTTGAAACCTCGTAATTCATTGAAGCGTTCATAGTTACGTTCAGCGCTTCTTCATTTACTACCTCAACGCCGAGAGAGCGGGCCTGAGCTATGCCGTTTTCATAAAGCTCCTTGCCCGAAATGCCGCCGTCAAAGCCGTAGTAGTTGTCGATAAGATGCGCCTTTTCAAGCTGAGATTCGCCCGAATAAAGCACGAGTACGCTTCGGTTGGCGCGTTTGGCGTAAAGCGAGGCGGAAATACCCGCCGGGCCTGCGCCGATTATAATTACGTCATACATATTATTCACCCTCGCCTATGGTGCTTAGCACCTTGTGAAGCAGACGGTAGAGCTCAAACGCTTCATCCCTTGTAAGATGGACGCAGCCCTGCATTTTTTCAGGTATGCAGACCGCCTTTTTCTTGAGCGCTTCTCCGTCTTCGGTAAGCTTGATAATAACGTTTCTCTCGTCCTCGGCGCTTCTGTGCCTGGTGATATAGCCCTTCGTTTCAAGCTTTTTGAGAAGAGGCGTCAGCGTACCCGAGTCGAGATACAGCCTTTCGCCGAGGCTTTTGACGTTAATCTCGCCCGTTTCCCACATTACCATCATTACGATATACTGCGTATAGGTAAGGTCAATCTCGTCGAGAAAGGGTTTATATAGTCTGACTATTTCCTTTGAACACGCGTACAGCGGGAAGCAAAGCTGATTATCAAGTTTGAGAGAGTCGTAGTTTTCCATTGAATGTCACCTTATTTAAGCAGTTTTTCCACGCTTGCTTCTATATCCTCGGGCTTCGTTGTCGGCTCAAAACGCTCAACCACGTTACCCTCGGCGTCAACGAGAAATTTAGTGAAGTTCCACTTAATTCTGCCGCCCTTCTGCTCCTTGAGATACTTGAAGAGCTCTGAAGCGTCGCTGCCGTTGACCTTGATTTTCTTAAAGCGCGGGAAGGTCGTTCCGAATTTAAGCGAGCAGATTTTGTTGATGCCGTCGTCGTCCTCACGCGCCTGAAACGCGAACTGATTGCACGGGAAATCAAGAATCTCAAATCCGCGGTCCTTAAACTTTTTATACATAGCTTCAAGTCCGTCATACTGGGGAGTAAAGCCGCAGTGAGTTGCGGTGTTTACAATAAGAAGCACCTTGCCCCTGTACTGTGAAAGCGAGACTTCCTCGCCCTTCTGGCTTAAAACGTTGAAATCAAATACGTTCATAATTATTCTCCTCTCAGTCTATAAACTTTCTGGCAAACTCCCCTGCAGCCTTTGCGTCGTCGGCATTGGGTCTGCCCTTGGCTATGATGCCGAAAGCGCCCTTGCAGAAAAAATCCTCGTCGGCTACGGTGAAGCCCTTCGCCTCGGCAGCCTGCTTAACCTGCTTATATGTTCCGCTGAGAATTGCCGCGGAGCTGAAGCAGACGATTTTTCCGACATTGACGTTTATGGAATCAATGAATTTTACTATCTCGTCGTCGAGCTTGGTCGCGTAAACCGCGCTGCCCAAAAAGAGAACGTCAACGTCCTCCTCAAGCGGTACTGCTACGGTCTGAGCGACAGTACCGACTGCGTCGGCAATCGCATCGGCGAGCATTTTGGTGTGTCCGGTTTTGGTATAATATCTGACAGCAAATTTCATAACTTACTCCTTTATTATAACAGACCTGCTACGCATTTATCAACATCTTTCATACTGGCTGTCGGTTCAAAGCGCGCTACAACGTTGCCGTTGCGGTCTACGACGAATTTCGTGAAGTTCCACTTGATGTCGGGATTGTTTTTATAATCCTTATCCTGCTTTTTGAGCATGGCGCTCATTGCGATAGCCGTAGGTCCGAAGCCGAAGCCCTCAAAGCCTTTTTCGCTCTTAAGGAAGTTAAACAGAGGAAGGGCATTCTCGCCGTTAACGTCGCTCTTCTTCATCTGCTCAAACTGCGTATTGTACTTGAGAGTGCAGAATTCGTGAATTTCTTCATCGGTGCCGGGAGTCTGATCGGCAAACTGGTTGCAGGGTACGTCGATTATCTCAAATCCCCTGTCGTGATACTTCTCATACATTTCTTCAATTTCCTTGTACTGAGGTGTGAAGCCGCATCCCGTCGCAGTATTGACTACCATAACGACCTTACCTGCATAATCGGAAAGCGAAATCTCGTTTCCCTTGCGATTCGTAACCTTGTAATCGTAGAATGACATAATAAATACCTCCGTGTTTTTTGATGATTTTGTAAAATTAAATTGTGTGCAATCTTTTTACAGTGTCATTCTAACACAGTATTTTTTCTATGTCAACATTTTTTTTGAAAAAAATTTAAGGGCGGATATCCGCCCTCATACATTATTATATATTATACGCTCTTAAAGCAGACCGCCGAACTTCAGGAATATCGGCGCAAATACGAGCGATACAACTGTCATCAGCTTAATAAGTATATTGATTGACGGGCCCGAAGTGTCCTTGCAGGGGTCGCCTACCGTATCGCCGACAACCGCAGCCTTGTGAGCTTCCGAGCCCTTGCCGCCGTTGTTGCCGTCCTCGATGTACTTCTTCGCGTTATCCCACGCGCCGCCCGCATTCGACATAAATATCGCGAGCAGAACGCCCGTTACAAGCGCGCCTGCAAGCATACCGCCGAGTGCTTCAACGCCGAGCAATATTCCCATGGCAAGCGGTACGAGAACCGCCATTATGCCGGGCACAAGCATTTCCTTAAGCGCAGCAACGGTTGAGATTGAAATGCAGGATTTATAGTCGGGCTTAGCCTTGCCGTCGAGAATGCCGGGGATGTTCTTGAACTGACGGCGAACCTCCTCAATCATCTTGTTTGCCGCCTTGGAAACGGAATCCATAGTCAGCGCCGAGAAGATGAACGGAAGCATACCGCCGACGAGCAGGCCGATAGTAACGCGGAAATTGAGTATGCTCATTCCGCCCGAAAGCGAAGCGTCGTCGAAGTTTATCTTAACCGCCTGAGCGTAGCTGAAGAACAGCGCAAGCGCCGTTAGCGCGGCAGAGCCGATTGCAAAGCCCTTGCCCATAGCGGCGGTTGTATTGCCGACCGCGTCGAGCTTATCGGTAATCTTTCTGACGGACTCGTCAAGTCCGCTCATCTGCGCGATACCGCCCGCATTGTCCGCGATGGGACCGTAGGCGTCAACCGCGACGGTGATACCCGTTGTCGAGAGCATACCGACAGCCGCAAGCGCGATACCGAAAAGACCGCAGGTCTTATAGGAAACGAAAATGCCGACGCCGATAAGAAGTATCGGAACAACAGCCGAACGCATACCGACAGCCATACCGCTGATAATAGTGGTGGCGGCGCCCGTTTCGGACTGGTGGGCAATTCTCTTAACGTATTTATAGTCGCCCGAGGTATAAATCTCGGTTACAACGCCGATTATAAGTCCGACGATAAGGCCGGTTACAACGGCTATTGCCTGATTGAATGAGTTGAAGAAAAGCTTTCCGAGCACGAATGCGGCAACAACTACCAGTGCCGCGGAAACGTACGAACCCGTCTTAAGCGCGGTGTGGGGGTTTGAGTTTTCCTTACCGCGCACGAAGAAGGTCGCGATAATCGCCGCGAATATGCCGCACGCCGCAAGCACAAGCGGATAAACCGCGCCCGCGCCCTCAAAAGCGCCCTTAGCCGAAATGCCGAGCGTCAGCGCAGAAACAAGCGCGCCAACATAGCTTTCAAAAAGGTCGGCACCCATGCCCGCAACGTCGCCTACATTGTCGCCTACGTTATCGGCGATAACCGCAGGGTTTCTCGGGTCATCCTCGGGGATGCCCGCCTCGACCTTACCGACAAGGTCGGCGCCTACGTCGGCAGCCTTGGTATATATACCGCCGCCTACTCTCGCGAACAGCGCTATTGACGAAGCGCCAAGAGAGAAGCCGGTCAGTATTTCAACGTTACGAGTGAGTATATAGATAAGCGCACAGCCAAGAAGACCGAGGCCGACAACGCACATTCCCATTACCGAGCCGCCTGAGAATGCTATTGAGAGAGCCTTGTTCATACCGCCCGTTCTCGCCGCATTGGCAGTGCGTACGTTTGCCTTGGTCGCAACGTGCATTCCGAGATAGCCCGCGCAGACCGAGAACAACGCGCCGATTACAAAGCATATTGCGGTGGTCCAGCCTATAAACAGACCGATAAGCACGCAAAGCACTGCCACGAAGATAACAAGTATCTTGTACTCCGAGAACAGAAATGCCTTCGCGCCGTCTGCAATATCCTTTGATATTTCCTGCATTCTGTCGGTTCCGACGTCGGCTCTGGAAACCTTGAAAATCTTAGCCGCCGCAAACACTAACGCGAGTACGGCAAAGCACGGTGCAAGCCACTGAAGCTTATCCACCAAATCACTCCTTTACGGGTTTTGCTGTAATTTTAGGTAAAATATATAATAACTTATATTAAGCAAAAATGCAAGAACTTTTTGTCGCGGCTTCAAAATATATAAAAAAAGACGGTGCAGAAGCACCGTCTCCTGTTATGGAATTACTGAGTCTGTTCTTTTCTCGCCGATTTGATAGAGTAAAGCTGTTCGTCCGCTTTTGTAATCGCCGACTCAATATTATCGGTTTTCGGGTCAAGCTTCGAGCTGCCGATACTGATTGAAATATCGTAGGGCCTGTCGTTGAGCTTGTTGAGGATGTTAACCTCTTCCTTTATCCTGATTTTAAGTTTTTCAACCTCATCCTCGCTCTGACGCATACAGATAACCGCAAACTCGTCGCCGCCGTAGCGCGCGGTGAAATCGTTGTTGTCCTGACAGACCTTTGCGAGAATTTCAGCGACCTGAATAAGTGCGTAATCGCCCTCAAGATGACCGTAGGTATCGTTTATAAGCTTGAACTTGTCAATGTCAAGTATAAGCAGATAGATGTCTTTTTTATAGCTCTTGTGCGAAAGAAGGTTGTCGACGTAAATGTTGAACTGGCGGCGGTTGTTGATGCCGCAGAGCGTGTCAATGTAAATCTGCTTAATCTGGATATTGATGTAGATGAAGAGCACCGCAACCGTAAGCGTCATACTCAGTATAGGCTTGTCGTTAACCATCGACTGAATGATACCGCCCGAAAGAGCCATAAGCGAGGCGAGCGTCAGCGAATAAATCTCCTTCTTGACCGTACGCGACTTTATCAGGAATCTCGAAGTAAGATGCGCAAGAGCCGCTGCGTAAATGACGTATGCGGCGCAAATCAGAACCTGAATAATATAAAGCGGGCCCCTGTGATAAACGTTGTTCGAGTCAATGTAATAAACAAGGTGTGAAAACTGAGAAGTCACGGTAAGAAGAATGAAAATATCAAGCGGTAATGCGTAAAAAATCATTCTTATCATGAACTCTCTTTCGGTTCTGCGGCAGAATTTGTAGTCAACGTAAACGAGAAGCGTGAAGCTCAGCGCAGCGGTTGAGCAAAGATATCCCGCGCTCGCCGCGACGTTGACAAACCTGAACGCAGAGTTCTCCACACCGTCAACGATAAACCAGATTATGTCGGACAGGAACATAACTATCCCCGTGAGCATAACCTCAAGGAAAATTCGCTCATCCTTATTGATACGGTACTGACGGCTTGACTGATAAATCAAAGCTGTAAATACCGCTATGCACATCAGATTGTAAAGCACATAATCAGCCGATACTGTCTCAAAGAGCATGTTCCCGCCTCCTTCATCTGTATTTTCGGTTAAGGTTAATATACCAGATTTTCTATCTCCTCAAGCGGTTCGCGAAGGTCCGCTTCGAGCGACGGCATTTTTTCCTTGCCCATTACGTAATCGGTGTAAAGCTTCTTTTTCGGCTCGTTTTTGCCCTGGAACTTTGAAATGCAGTCGGTAAGCGCTATACGCTTGTCAACGTTTCTGAGCGTTTCAACGCCGTCAAGAGTAATCTCAACCTTATCGTCGGGGCTGATACCGTCAATTTCAACGGCAAGCGTGCCCTTGTCGCTGTAAGACTTGAAATCGCTGATAAGTCCGCTGATTATAACGCTTATGTTCTTGCAGGAAACGACGTCCTTAAAGCTCAGCTTATAGCTTCTCTTTTTGGGAAGCACTGAACTGTCGCCCGTCGCGGCATTGATAACAAAGCTGATTTTTTTGCCGTTTTCCTTAACTTCGTAAACAGTCTTGGCAAAGGCGCCTTTTTCAAACTTCATGCTCTCGCCGTCGTCCTCGTACATTGAGAAGCTGCCGTTTCCGCGGTAGATAAGAAGTTCCAATGCCTTGGGATTTTTCCAGTTGTTTATCCTGTCGTTAACGTCGAGCGGAATTATCGCGCCCTCCTTAGCGAGTACGGGGATGGTTGAGATGTCGCGGAACATCTTTGTTGTACCGCCGTGATAAATCCTGCCCGTAAAGATATCGGTGTATCTGCCCTCGGGCAGCCACGCCTGCGCGCCCGCCATATTGGTCTTTTTCGATACGGGCGACGTAATCGGGCATACTATAAGCTCACTGCCGAACATAAACTCGTTCTTGCAGTTATAGGCTTCCTTTGTGTCGGGATATGCGTAGTACATAGGCTCGACGAGCGCCAGACCGTCATGGTGGGTGCGGTAGTTCATTGAATAGAGATAGGGTATGAGTCTGTGGCGGAAACGAAGCGCGTCTGTTGCAAGTATTTCAATCGGCTTCGAGTATTTCCACGGCTCCTTGCCCATAAATTCGTTGGAAGTAGAGTGAAGGCGCATAATCGGGCTGAACACACCGTACTGAACCCAGCGCAGATACAGCTCGTCGTTCTTTACACCGAAATGGTGACCGCCGATATCATGGCTCCACCAGGTGTAGCCGATATTAGTTGCGGTTGAGGTGAAATACGGCTGGAAATCAAGCACCTTCCAGCTCTGGGCAGTGTCGCCCGAGAAGCCGAGCGCATAACGGTGCGAGCCGGCTCCCGCAAAACGCGAGAGTATAAGCGGACGTTTGTCGCCGTCACGGGCAAGGTCCATCGAATGATAATGGTTAAGCGCCCAGAGCGGATCGAGACCGGGTATGTTGCTCTTCGTGCCCTGCTGCCAGTCAATCCACCAGAAGTCAACGCCGTCCTTTTCATACGGCTTGTGAAGAATTTTGAAGTAACCCTCGACAAACTTCTTATCTGTTATATCAAAGGGATAAGTCTTTTTAAGCTCAGGGTCGTCGCCCATAAACTCGGCAAACTCGGGATACATATCCTCGAACCAGCGTACGCCCGACGCGGGATGGAGGTTCATGGTAACCTTGAAGTTCTTGCTATGAAGCCATTTGAGGAACGCCTTATAGTCCGGGAAAAGGTCGGTATTCCAGCTGTAACCCGTCCAGCCGCCGTTTGAAATGGCGTCGTAAAAGCTCTTTTTGATACTGTCGTTATCCTTGAGGCTGTACGAGTCTTTGCCGAATTTTGACTTTACGTCAACCCAGTGCCAGTCCATATCGATAGTGGCGACGGTAATCGGAATTTCCTCTTCAAGAAAACGCTTCATAAGGGTAACGTATTCGTCCTGAGTGTAGGCTCTGTAGCGCGACCACCAGTTACCGAGCGTAAAACGCGGAACAAGCGGAGGAGCACCCGTGAGCTTGAAGAAATCCTTGAGCGCCTGTCGGTAATTATTGCCGTAGGCGAAGTAATAGCAATCTTTTTCCTTTGTGCTTCTCGGGCTGACGGTTCCGTCCTCATTCAGGATAAGCGATTTTGAATCGTCGAATACGGCAACGCCGCTTTCGGACATAATGCCGTCGTCAAGGCTGACGGAGCCGAAGCTCTGGTCAAGAGTGCGGGTAGTGCCCTTAAGGTTACCCGAACGGTAGTCGGTAACCTTATCGCCGTCCGGAAGAATAATATATTCCATATAGTCCGCGGCGGTATTGTATGAAAGCTCGATTGCGGATGTCTTTATAACAATACGGTTGCCTTTGATTTCGCTGTCGAACTTCGGTTTATCGAAGCAGCGGAACCAAACGCTCTGAGTAGGTTCGTCGCAGAACATTCCGCTCTTGGAGCTCTCAACGCGGACAAGCGAATCGGTAAGAACGCTTATTCTCGTCTTTTTCAGCGTGACGCAGAATGCATCGTCGGTTTTGGGTGCTGCCTTAATCTTAAAGGCGTCGAAGTATTCACTCATGACATAACCTCCGTGTTGCTCATATTTGAAACGATTTTGTTGTTGATTAATCTGAGAATTGCCGCTATAAGCACGAACAGTCCGATTCCGAAAATCAGCATTACGAACTCAAGCGCGTACGCGTAAAGTGTATTGAATTCCCTGTCCTTCAAGAACAGATTCCAGAAGAAGTCCGGCTTATAGAATGGGTACGCATAGAAATGCTGACTTGTCAGAGCGCCTCTCGCTATCGAGAAAAGCGAATAGACAAACGGATAAATGCCTGCCAGCCACACACTCTTTTTGGACACCTTTCTTTCCGTAGGCGGAAGTAAGAACAGAAGCACCGTAAAGGGCGGAATAATCATGTGATGGAACACCTGAATAAAGCTGTGGGCAATATGCCCGAACGTGTCCCAGTGCAGAGGCGGCGACATGCCCAGCGGGAAACCGCCGCAGTACACGGCGCCCGTAACGATAATATACGTCGTCGCAAAAAGCCTTACCGTAGGGTTGAAGGCAACCTTCATCGCCTTTCTGTTTCCGAATATTGCGAAAGCAAGGCAGAAAAGATAAAAGGTCACGAAGATATTGGACTGAACCGTAAAGTACGAGAAGAAATTGAATCTGCCGTAGTCAATAGGATAATACTGCGGATCGTATTCGTAAAAGTAGGTCAGCGGTCGGTAAATAACTATCGCGACACCGATAACGGCGAGCAGAAACACTAGTGCTCCAAACGCCTTATTTCTCATCAAAGGTCTGATTTTATAGGTCATACCCTCACCTCTTGTTTATATATTAACATATACATTATAAATTGACAATGTACAAATCAAAAAAATTCGGCGAAAAACTTGTTTTTTACAGGACCGTTGTCAATCCGCTATTGAATTCCCACTAAAATTGTAGTAATATAATTTCAACTTTGGAAAACCTATGTAAAAAGGTGATAAGAATGAAGATTTCCACTAAAGGAAGATACGCAATCAGACTTATGCTCGAGCTCGCGATGCGCGAGAACGACGGCTACGTTTCAATCAAGTCGATAGCCTCCAATCAGGGCATATCCGAAAAGTATCTCGAGCAGATAATTCAGCTGCTTTCCAGAAACGGACTTGTCGAGAGTACGCGCGGCGCTCAGGGCGGCTATAAGCTTACGAGAAAGCCGTCGGAATATACCGTCGGCGAAATACTCAGAGTTACCGAGGGCAGCCTTGCCCCCGTTTCCTGCCTTTCCGATGACGGCGCTCACTGTGAGCACTGCGACGACTGCGTTACAATCGAAATATGGCAGAACGTGCTCGACGCCATAAACGAGGTTGTTGACGGCATCACGCTCGACTATCTTGTAGAAAAGCAGAAAACGAAGAAGACCTGCTGCAATAAGGGGTAAAAGATGGAATTAAGACTGTCGGAAATTCTTCGGTATTCGGGCTTTCGTTCCCATGAACCCGACGAATTGACGCTTAAGAAAATTGAACAGCTTGAAGACGAAATACTCGGTTCGGTCACGCCGAAAAGCATATACCGCGAGTTCGGCGTCAGAGCGCTTGAAAACGGCGTTGAAATTAACGGCGTGAAGTTTCTCAGCGAAGCGCTTAAGAAGAATCTTTCGGGCTGTGACAAGGTGCTGCTGTACTGCTGTACGCTCGGAATAGAGAGCGACGTAATACTGCGAAAATACGGCGCGACGGACTCGTCGAAATTCGTGCTCGCTCAGGCAATTTTTACCGAGATGTGCGAGGCATATTCGGATGAGATTACCGAAAAGCTTGCTGCTGAATACTTAAAAAACGGACTGTATCTTAATCCGCGTTTTTCGGTCGGCTACGGCGACCTTGCACTTGAATATCAGCGCGAGTTTTTCAAGCTGCTGGAAATCACGAAGCGCATAGGCGTAACGCTTAACGACGAATGTATGATGACGCCTTCAAAGTCGGTTACGGCTTTTATCGGCATTACCAAGGACCAGCCCTGCGAACGCAAGACCTGCGAGATTTGCGATAAGACTGATTGTCAGTTCAGAAAAAGGTGAGAAAATGAGCTTTAAGGAAAGATTAGGAAAAGAATTACTGATATTTGACGGCGCGATGGGTACGATTTTACAGAAAAACGGACTTGTCGCCGGTGAGCTGCCCGAGCTGTGGAACTTCAAAAACGGAGAACTGATTTCGGAAATCCATAAGCAGTATATTGAAGCGGGCGCAGATATAATAACGACCAACACCTTCGGCGCTAATTCGCTCAAGCTTGACGGCTCGGGTTACAGCGTTGACGGGGTCGTAAAAAAGGCGTGCTCACTGGCAAGAAAAGCCGCCGATGAAGCTGATAAAAAAGTTTACGTTGCTCTTGATATGGGCCCGACGGGAAAGCTTCTCGAGCCCTACGGCGACCTGCCGTTTGAGAAAGCGTATGAGCTATATAAAGAACAGATCCTCGCAGGAAAGGACTGCGGAGTTGACTTTGTACTGCTCGAAACAATGGGTGACCTTTATGAGATCAAGGCTGCCGTACTCGCAGCTAAGGAAAACTGCGAACTGCCGATAGTCGTTTCAATGATATTTAACGAAAAAGGACAGCTTTTGACGGGTGCTGACATAAAGACTGCCGTTTTCACCCTTGAAGGTCTCGGAGTTGACGGCATAGGTCTTAACTGCGGTCTGGGACCGAAGCAGATGAAGGACTTTGTAGGAGAAGTGCTGAAATACACTTCCCTGCCCCTGACTGTCAATCCCAACGCTGGACTTCCCGAATGCGTAAACGGTGTGACAAGCTACAACGTACTGCCCGAAGAATTCTCGGACGATATGGCGCAAATTGTACGCATGGGCGCTTCCGCTGTCGGAGGCTGCTGCGGCACCACTCCCGAACACATAAAGGCAACTGCCAAAAAGTGCAGAAACATCGCTGTTTGTCCCGTTAACAAAAAGCACTTTACGGCGGTTACGTCATACTCAAAAACCGTTATTATGGGCGGAAAGCCGATAATTATCGGCGAACGCATAAACCCGACCGGCAAGAAAAAACTCAAGGAAGCGCTGAGAAACAACGACCTTGACTATATCGTTTCCGAAGCCGTCGCTCAGGCCGATAAAAACAGCGACGTGCTCGACGTCAACGTAGGTCTGCCCGAAATTGACGAAGCCGAAATGCTGTCAAAGGCGGTAAGGCGTGTTCAGTCGGTCGTAAACCTTCCCCTGCAGATAGATACCGCAAACGCTTCGGCGCTTGAAAAAGCTCTTAGAATTTACAACGGAAAACCGCTTATAAACTCAGTCAACGGAAAAGAAGAGAGTATGAACGCGGTATTCCCGCTTGCAAAGAAATACGGCGGCGTTACAGTCTGTCTTACGCTTGACGAAAACGGCATTCCCGAAACCGCAGAGGGCAGAATTGAAATTGCTGAGAAGATTATAGCAAAGGCGGAAAGCTACGGTATTTCAAAGGATAATCTTATATTTGATACGCTGACCTTAACCGTCAGCACGGGCTCGGACAACGCGAAAATCACGCTTGACGCACTCGATTACATACGCCATACCCTCGGCGTCAACACGGTGCTGGGCGTTTCAAACATAAGCTTCGGTCTGCCGTCGCGTGAGAGCATCAACACGGCATTCTTCACAATGGCGCTGCAGAGAGGTCTGTCGGCGGGTATTGTCAACCCCTTAAGCGAGGATATGATGAACGCGTACTATTCCTACTGCGCACTTGCAGGCTTTGACGACAACTGCGAAAACTATATCAGAAGTATCGTTAAAACTCAGGCGGCCGAAACGGCTGAAAGCATCAGCCTCAAGCAGGCAATTATAAAGGGTATGAACACTCAGTCGGCAACGCTTGCAAAAGAGCTGTTAAAATCAGCCGACGCACTTGAAATAATCAACTCGGAAATTATACCCGCACTTGACGAGGTCGGTCAGGGCTTTGAAAACGGCACGGTCTTTCTGCCGCAGCTTTTACAGAGCGCTGACTGCGCAAAGGCGGCGTTTGACGAGATTAAATTCAGCCTTTCCTCTTCGGGCAAAAAGCAGGAAACTAAGGGTAGAATTGTACTTTGCACCGTAAAGGGAGATATTCACGATATAGGCAAAAACATAGTAAAAGTTCTGCTCGAAAACTACGGCTTCGACGTAATCGATTTAGGCAAGGACGTTGCGCCCGAGACGGTGCTTAAAGCGGTTATTGATAACGGCGTCAGACTCGTCGGCTTAAGCGCGCTTATGACGACAACGGTTGTCAGTATGCAGGAGACTATTGATCTGTTGAAGCGTGAACTCGGCGACATTACCGTCTGCGTGGGCGGAGCGGTTCTCAATCAGGAATACGCCGATTCTATAGGCGCGGACTTCTACTCAAAGGACGCGATGGGTACGGTCAGATTCTGTGAAAAATTCTTTACCGAAAATTAATTAAAAAGCTATTGACAATATCATACTTATATAGTATGATATCTGCGAATTCATACAAAATTACTGTGAATTAAATTCACGGTTTCGAAAAGAGTGATAAAAATGAAGGTTTATGCCGACAACGCGGCAACAACAAAGCTGTCGGAAAAGGCGCTCGCGGCTATGATGCCCTATCTTACCGAGACCTTCGGTAACGCGTCCAGCCTTTACGATATCGGTCAGCAGGCTCATCACGGCGTACAGTTTGCGCGTCAGACCGTAGCCGAGGTTATAGGTGCCGACACCAACGAGGTTTATTTCACCTCGGGCGGCAGCGAGGCTGACAACTGGGCAATCAAGGGCGTTGCAGAGGTTATGGCGAAGAAGGGCAAGAAGCATCTTATTACCTCAGCATTCGAGCACCATGCGGTGCTTCACACCATGCAGAAGCTTGAAAAGGACGGCTTCGAGGTCACCTACCTCCCCGTTTACGAAAACGGAATTGTCAAGGTTGAGGACGTTAAGAACGCAATCCGTGAGGATACGGCTCTCGTTACAATTATGTACGCCAACAACGAAATCGGAACAATTCAGCCCATAGCCGAAATCGGAAAGGTATGTCACGAAAAGGGAGTTATCTTCCACACCGACGCCGTTCAGGCGGTAGGACATCTTCCGATTAACGTTAAGGAACAGAATATCGATATGCTCTCTATGTCGGGTCATAAATTCCACGGTCCCAAGGGCATAGGCGCTCTGTATATGAGAAAGGGAATCAGAATTCCCAATCTTATCGAGGGCGGCGCTCAGGAGGCCGGAAAGCGCGCAGGTACCGAAGCTGTTTACGCGATGGTAGGTATGGCAACGGCGCTTAAAGATGCAAACGACAATCTTGAAAGCAATATGAAAAAGATGTCCGCGCTTCGCGACAGACTTATCGACGGACTTCTTAAAATAGACTCGTCAAGGCTCAACGGCGACAGAAACTGCCGTCTTCCCGGCAACGTCAACATAAGCTTTGAGGGCGTTGAGGGTGAAAGCCTGCTGCTCTATCTCGATTTGCAGGGTGTTTCGGCTTCGTCGGGTTCGGCATGTACTTCGGGTTCGCTCGATCCGAGCCACGTATTATTAGCAATAGGACTTCCCCACGAGGTTGCGCACGGTTCGTTGAGACTTTCGCTGTGCGAAGCAAATACCGAAGAGGAAATTGACTATATTATTGAATGCGTTCCGCCGATTATCGAGAGGCTGCGTTCAATGTCCCCGCTCTGGGAAAGAATTCAAAAGGAAAGAGGTAACGCTTAATGGAATATTCAGAGAAAGTAATGGAGCATTTTGCCCGTCCCCATAACGTCGGAAAAATCGAGGACGCAGACGGTGTCGGCGAAGTCGGCAACGCAAAATGCGGCGATATAATGAAAATGTATATCAAGGTTGACGACGGCATCATCACCGACGTAAAGTTCAACACCTACGGCTGTGCTTCGGCAATAGCTACCTCGTCAATGGCAACCGATATGATTAAGGGCAAGCCCGTTTCAGAGGCCCTCAAGCTGACCAACAAGGCTGTTGTCGAGGCCCTCGACGGACTGCCGGCGGTCAAGATTCACTGCTCGGTTCTTGCCGAAGAGGCTATCAAGGCTGCGGTCAAGGATTACTATGACAAAAACGGCATCGAGTATGACAAGGAGCTTTTCAAAGAGGACAGCTGCCACTACGAGCATCACCACGACGCTTAAATTAAAGCATAAAAAGGACACCGCAGGGTGTCCTTTTTTGTTACTCAATTCTGAATCTTAAGATATATTTCGTGTCACGCTATACTCCAACCTCCCCTTGTCAGGGGAGGTGTCAAACGCCTTAGCGTTTGACGGAGGGGTAGTCAAGTTTTCCCGTAGATTTACTACCCCTCAGTCATTTTGCTTCGCAAAACGACAGCTCCCCTGACAAGGGGAGCTTAAACGGTTAACTATTATGCTTTTGTGATTAATTCCATTATATAATCGCGTTCGTTATTGATTATCAGCAGCGCGCCGACCGTTGCGGATAGAAGCAGTATTAATACGGTTATCAGAAATACCGTCAATTTCAATGCCTTTTTGTCGGTAATTCCGTTCATCAGGTCAACGAGAACAAGCGTTGCCAGCAAAGTCATAACGAGCATAATGTCAGCAAGGTAGCGTATGTTAACCCCGCCCAGACACATATCAACAAAGGCGATTACAAACACACACGCCGCGCCGCTTAAGACGAAGCCCGTTTTGACCTTGTTTTTCTCGCCCGCATAAAGCGGAAGCGAGGCGAATATCGCCCAGTTGCACGGCAACGAGAGCGCGCCTACGGTCGAGGTCAGGTAAACGTAACCGTTGTAATTCATTTCCTTAATGATATTGACAAAGCTGATTTTAAGATACGGCAGCTCGCCGATAATTTCGGGTTGTTTTATAAAGTAGTAATAAAACGTCGGAAGTATGAGCGCAGCGCTTAAGGAATACTCGTGTACGTCATGAACGGTCAGCTGATAGACCGAGCCGAATTCAAAAACATTGCCGAAGCGCGCGTAGTTATACCACATAACGAACGCCGCGCCGATACAGACGGGAACGGCGAATGAAAGCACCTGACGGAGCTTGATTTTTGCGCTGAAATCCTTATTGAGAAGGACGTTGAGATAAACGGGAATTCCCATCAACGCGAACAGCGCCATATTCGGTCGGGAAAGCACTAAAAATACAAGCGATACCGCGCTGAGTGCAAAAAACAGGCACTTACTGCCGACGGTCTTTTTTTCGTACGCCGTCAAAGTAGTCAGCAGGAAAAGCGCCAGAAAGAGTATGCCCGACTGTACTGCGGTATAATAAAAATCCGCGCTCGACTGTACCATGAACACAAGGCTTCCGAACTCGACGGTTATTATCGAAAAAGCCAACAGGAAAAGGTTGACTTCCTTTAAGAAAAGCTTCTGTATTTTAACCGTCAGCGCCGCGATAACGAACACGGTTATAAACGACATTATGAAGCAAACAGTTTGCGCCGACGGTACGGCTTTCGTAACAAAGTAAAACGGGTAATATACGAGCAGTACGGGCGCTATGCCGAAATAGCAATAGTAGCTTCCCTCAAAGTATGCTCTGTCCCAGAGATAGCTGACGCCGAGCTCGTCCCTTGCCGCCCAGTCGTAAGGATTGAGCATTTCGGCAAGCGCGGGCGAAGGCTCAACGTCGAGACTTAACTGATGCTTC
>JAEEUJ010000030.1 GCA_016290515.1 Clostridiaceae bacterium | reverse complement strand
CGCTACCCCCGTGCAGTGGATTGCGCATAAAGAATATATAAAAGGCGCTCGAAAAATGGCTTTACGGTATGTTAAAAAATGAGCTACCCCCGTGCAATAATTGATACACAAACAATACATAAACCCTTCCGAAAAATCTTTCGATTCTCGGGAGGGCTTTTTATATCTTTTCCACAAACACAAAATTATTAAATATATTATTTCAATTCTTTGCAGGTTTTTTGAACGAGCAGGGAACCGGTAGCAAAACTAACCGCCGAAGCAATCAAAAACGATTGTGTGGAGCTTGTGGGAGCTTTGTGACGGGATGTTCTGCAAAGAGCAGAATCGTAATTCACTCTGCGGCGCAGGGAGATTAAAAATCGCACGGCAGTTTTTCAACTGACGGATAATTCTGAGTGGCAGTTGGCAGTCATTTTTGCATCTGTTTCGGGGATTATATCCGGAAGTCAGCTACAGGCATTTTTGGGCGTCTTTCTGTGGTCGATATTTATGCGGGATAAAGCGTGGCGCCTTTTTCGTGCCGCCTCGCAGAAAAACACCGCAACAGCAACGCTGTACGGGGATTTAATTCTAACGGCAATTATTTTTAAAAACGTCATTGTTGACGTCACAAATCGGCTTTTCCTTACAAATCAAGCGGTTATTCTTACCGCATTTTAACGCCATTCTGCTTTTTCGCATAATAACTCCCTTAACCGTGAGTCCAAGCATCGCCTAACGGCGTCTTGTTCGGCAAGCCGAAAGAACGGGCAAAAGCCCGCGCCCAACTTTGATAAGTCCGACAATTGGTACAAAGCATTATTTTGAGCCAATTTCGTGTTGTAAGAGCGGGTAAAATATGGTAGAATCATTTAAGCAAATTGACACTCAAAGAAGAAGGACTTAAAATGAAAAAAGCAAAATCAAAAAAGAAAATCGTTTTTATTGTCATATTGAGCATTATCTTGAGCCTCATCGTTCTTATGATTGTCGGCTGGTGGGGATTCTGTGCAAAAATGTATGATGAGAATTTTAATATAAGTGCAAAAAGTTATGAACCTCTGATGCTTCGTGCGGACCGATGTATTTCGGTAAACTCTCTTGAGGCGAGAGTGCCCTTCGGCGACCTTGATTTCGTTGATTATGTAATGGCTCTTGATCCCGGAATCAAAATGAATACCTACGGCAAAGGCAAATACCTGCTTCGCCACGCTTTTGAAAGTCTCGGCTATTTGCCCGACGAAATACTCTGGCGTGAAAAAGCGGCGTTCTCGGATGCGGTAGGTCATTCGATGGTCGACTATCTCAAGGAGTATGCAGAAACAGTTTATACGTATGAACAGTTCAGAGAGGGCTGCGAAAAATACAGCCACGCAAAGCCGTTCACAAAGGAATCGCTGCTTTACAGAGATATTTTTGAAAAGTATTATCCCGGCCAGTCGCAGATGATAGTTGATTTCTGGATGCCCAACAAATCCTGGGAGGGCTGCGATGTCAACGACCCGTCGGCAAGAGTGCTTTCAAACTACGGCGACAGCGGAGTGTAAATCACATAGACTGTACTCGGATGAGTGCAGTCTGTTTTGCTTTTTTAAAATATGCAATTACTTTTCTTGACAACTATATGGATTAGTAATAAAATAATACGAAAGGCAAAGGTGTCTTGGGGTTCCAGGGCATCTTTGGCTTTTATTTTTATATTTGGGAAGGTATGATAATGAATTATAAATCGGATTGCGATGTGAAAATTATGCTTGAAAACGGTTCTGTTTATTACGGAAAGTCCTTTGGCTTGCGTGAAGAGCGTGTTGCCGAAATTGTTTTTAATACCTCACCGGTCGGGTATCAGGAAATTATTTCCGACCCGTCATATACGGGGCAGAGCGTAGTAATGGCATATCCGCTTATAGGCAATTACGGTATGAATAACGATGATTATGAATGCAGAATTCCTACTGTTTCTGCGCTTATAGTGCGTGAATATAATGACGAGCCGTCCAATTTCCGCAGCGCAGAAACTCTTGACAGCGTGATGAAAAAATACGGCATAGTCGGCGTCAGCGAAATTGATACAAGAAAGCTTGTCAGGGAAATCCGTGAAACAGGCTCGTGTAAATCTTTGATTACAAGCTCTGAGACTGATGATGCCGATGCCCTTGAAATGCTGAAAAATACAGTTCTTCCAAGCGATGCAGTCTGCCGTGTCAGCAGAAAAAATGCAGAAGAATACGGTTGTAATAATCCCTGGTTTCATGTCGTTGCTGTTGATTGCGGTATGAAAGAAAATATAATCAGATCTCTTGTGAAAAGAAACTGTAATGTTACAGTTGTACCGTGGAATACCACTGCGAGTGAAATAGAAGCGCTTAATCCTGACGGCGTGTTTTTAAGCAACGGTCCGGGAAATCCCAAGGATGTAAACGAGCTTATTTTTACCGTTCGCAGTCTTATAGGCAGGGTGCCGATTTTCGGAATTTGTCTGGGGCACCAGATTCTTTCTCTTGCATACGGCGCAAAAACCTACAAGCTGAAATTCGGGCACAGAGGAGGCAATCATCCCGTAAAGAATCTCATAACGGGTAAAATTGAAATCACCTCACAGAATCATTCTTATGCCGTTGATGCAGACAGTATCGTTAACACTGCGTTGAGTGTTACGCATATAAACCTGCTGGATAATACTGTTGAGGGCGTGGCGTGTAAAAAGGACCGTGCTTTCGGGGTGCAGTATCATCCTGAATCCGCACCTGGCCCGCAGGACAGTGCATACCTTTTTGACTGTTTTATTGAGCTTATGAAGGAGGCAAAAGACGATGCCTAAAAAAACGGATATTAAAAGAATTATGGTCATCGGTTCTGGTCCTATTGTAATCGGTCAGGCTGCCGAATTTGATTATGCCGGCACTCAGGCTTGTCTTGCGCTCAAAGAGGAAGGCTACGAGGTAATACTGTGCAATTCCAATCCTGCAACTATAATGACCGACACACAGATAGCCGACAAGGTATATATGGAGCCGCTGACGCTTGAATATGTTGCCAAAATTATAAGAAGAGAGCGCCCCGATGCTATTCTGCCCGGTATAGGCGGACAGACAGGACTTAATCTTGCAATACAGCTTGAAAAAAAAGGTGTGCTGAAGGAATGCGGAGTTGAGCTTCTCGGAACTCCATCAGGCAGTATTGAGCGCGCAGAGGACAGAGAGCTTTTCAAGGAAATGTGCGAAGAAATCGGCGAGCCGGTTATACCTTCCGAGATAACATACTCTCTTGATGAAGCAAAAAAGGCGGCGGAAGAAATCGGTTATCCCGTTGTCTTAAGACCCGCATTCACACTGGGCGGAACGGGAGGCGGCTTTGCCGACAACGAAGAACAGCTTGCAAAAATAGGTAAGCAGGCGTTTGCATTAAGTCCGGTGCATCAGGTCTTAATTGAAAAATCCGTTAAGGGTTTCAAGGAAATTGAGTATGAAGTAATAAGGGACTGCAACGACACGGCAATAACCGTATGCAATATGGAAAATCTTGATCCTGTCGGCATACACACGGGCGACAGTATTGTCGTATGCCCTTCGCAGACATTGACTAACAGGGAATACCACATGTTGCGTGACAGTGCGCTGAAAATAATAAGAGAGCTAAAGATTGAAGGCGGTTGCAATGTGCAGTTTGCGCTTGATCCGAATTCTTTTAAATACTATGTCATTGAGGTTAACCCGAGAGTGTCCCGTTCATCTGCGTTAGCCTCGAAAGCAAGCGGATACCCGATAGCCCGTGTAAGCGCGAAAATCGGAGTAGGAATGCGGCTGGACGAAATAATACTTGCCAATACTCTTGCTTCATTTGAACCTGCACTTGATTATGTTGTAACAAAACTTCCGCGTTTTCCGTTTGACAAATTCTCTGATGCTTCCAATATTCTCGGCACTCAGATGAAGGCAACAGGGGAGGTCATGAGTATAGGCAGAACACTGGAAGAAAGTCTACTGAAAGGGATACGCTCACTGGAAACCAACGCCTGTCATATTTTCCTTGAAAAGTTTGAAAAAATGACGGCAAATGACCTTCTTGAATATATTGAAGAGGGTACAGACGACCGTATATTTGCAATAGCGGCTCTGCTACGCAAAAAGACAGATATTGATTTGATATTTGAAAAAACACAAATTGACCGTTTCTTTCTGCGTAAGATTAAAAATATTGTTGATACCGAGCAAAAGCTGAAGAACAGTGTCGGGGATTCCCGTATGCTGTACCTTGCAAAACGAATGGGCTTTTCTGACAAGGCTATTGCTCGTTTGTGGGATTGTAAAGAAACAGAAATTACCGAAAAAAGAAAAGCGGAAGGAATAACTCCGGTTTTCAAAATGATTGACACCTGCGCCTCTGAATTCAAAAGCTATGTGCCTTATTTTTACTCTACCTATGAAGAGGAAAACGAATCTGTATGTACCGGCAACAAAAAAATTGTTGTTCTCGGCGCAGGTCCAATCCGTATCGGTCAGGGCGTTGAATTTGACTACTCAACCGTTCACGCCGTACAAACAATCAAGCGTGCAGGTTATGAAGCAATCATCATCAATAACAACCCCGAAACAGTTTCAACTGACTACACGACAGCCGACAAGCTCTATTTCGAGCCTTTGACACCCGAAGATGTTATGGCAATTATCGACTTTGAAAAGCCGGAGGGCGTAATAGCTTCTCTCGGCGGTCAGACAGCAATAAACCTTGCTCAGCCGCTTATGGACAGAGGAGTAAAAATTATCGGTACTGACTGCGAAGCTATTGAAAAGGCAGAAAACCGTGACAGCTTCAATGCAATTATAAAAGAACTCGGCATACCCCAACCTGCCGGTTTTGCAGTAACATCTGTTGAAGAGGGAATCAAAGCAGCTGGGAAAGTAGGCTATCCCGTGCTTGTTCGTCCGTCCTTTGTTCTCGGCGGAAGAGCAATGCAAATTGTTTCAAAGGAAAAAGATATGCGGCATTATCTGAAAAATGCAGTTGAAATTGATGTTGATAAGCCCGTACTTGTAGACAAGTATATTCAGGGCAAAGAGGTTGAGGTTGACGCTATATGCGACGGTAGAGATGTTTTTGTACCGGGAATAATGGAGCTTGTAGAAAGAACGGGCGTTCATTCCGGCGACTCGATTTCTGTTTATCCGTCATATTCAATAAGTGACAGGGTGAAAGGCACTATTCTCCGATATGCCAAGTTGCTTGGTAAAGCAATAGGTATAATAGGACTTTATAATATACAATTCATTGTTGATCAAAATGATGAGGTTTATATTATTGAGGTTAATCCCCGTTCCTCAAGAACAGTACCGTTCCTTTCAAAGGCGACGGGATACAGTCTCGCAGATATTGCAACCGAAGTTATACTCGGAAAATCACTGAAAGAGCAGGGAATATTTGATATATATCCTGAAGAAAAGCAAAAATACTATGTTAAGGTTCCCGTATTTTCATTCCGTAAAATAAAAGGAGTTGACGCATATCTCTCGCCTGAAATGAAGTCAACAGGCGAGGCGATAGGGTACGATAAAAGTCTTCACAGGGCAATGTGTAAGGCACTTATTGCCGCAGGCATAAAGGTACAGAATTACGGAACGGTTATTGTAACGCTTGCGGATGAGGATAAGCAGGAAGCCATTCCGCTTGTAAGAAGATTTTATGAGCTTGGATTTAACATAGAGGCAACAGATTTAACAGCAAAGGTGTTGCGTGAGAATGGAATCCGAACCCGAACGCTGAAAAAAATCAGCGAAGGCAGTACACAGATACTCGATGCCATCAGTGCCGGTTATGTAAGCTATGTGATTAACACAAGGGCAATTCTGTCGGGAGTTCACTATGAAGATGGCGTTGCAATACGCCGTACCGCCATTGAAAACGGAGTTAATATGTTTACCTCGCTCGACACTGTCAGGGTATTGCTGGATGTCCTTGAAGAAACTACGCTGACAATTTCAACGATTGATTCGTAATACTGAGAAACAAGCAGTGAGAAGAGCTGGTAGACAGAAGTAATTACCATGACAAAATAAAGCAAAAAATGTTGCAAAGCGTCTGCAGTTTGTGCAATAAACTGTGGTCAATTGAGATGAACCGTGTGCAATCGTGTATGCGACAAGTCCCGACAAACAAAAGCGCATAGCGAAAAAGCCCGATTTTAAGGCAAAAAAAGAGCAGGCAAATTGCCTGCTCTTTTGGTGCGGAAGACGCGCCGCCGATTTGCAGGCAAATCGGGCATCTTTGACACCCGTCTTGCGACAGGACCCGTCAAAGACTTCGGAGCTGAAAACAGTTCACAGAACTGTTTTCTTAACGCTCCTCACCCTCTTAGGCTTCAAGCCCCGTCTTCCTTTCTGAACAGACAAAACTAAAGAGCATACCCGATTGGATATGCTCTTTAGTTGGTGCGGAAGTGTGCACCTTGCAGAAGCTGTCGCTTAGAGCGTCCGCACTTTGTTCGTTTTTGGGTTGATTGTCGGTTGCGGTTGGCGGGTTTTATGCCGTATCCAGACAAAATACAAAAAGATAAGAGCATATCCGAACGGATATGCTCTTACTTGGTGCGGGAATTGATAAAACAGCTCGGAGTTGAAGAAAACATTGTATCTGAGGGCGGTTTCAGTGCGATGCGCTTTTTTATTTTCTAAGTTTTCAAAGAATTATTACAATACATCGAAAATCAAAAAACGTTGATTATAATGCAAAAAAAGTATTGAAAAGTTAAAAAAATAAACTATAATTATAATGATAACATAGTATTTTATGTCAGGAGAAAGCATTGGAAAGAGAAAACGCAACCGAAAAGGTACAATTTGATAACGAAAGTCAGGTTCAGAACAAGCCGCAGCCCAAACGGCCGTCAACAAAGCGACTGGCTGTAAGTCTCGTTGTGAAAATTGTGTGCATTGCCGCCGCTGTATGGCTGATATTAAGCTTCGTTCTTGCGGTGACGATTCACTACGGAAACAATATGCACCCTGCGATAAACGACGGCGACCTTGTAGTTTCGTTAAGGCTTCAGCGTCCGTATCTTAATGCTGCGGTTGTGTACGAGCGAAACGGCAAAAAATGTGTCGGCAGGGTTGTCGGACTTCCGGGCAACGTTATCGAAATAAATGACGTCGGTCAGCTGCTTGTTAACGGAGTTGCCGCTGCTGAGGACATTTATTATCCAACCTACCCCAGCGAGCAGTCGGATATTGAATATCCCTACACTGTCGCGGAGGGTAAGGTGTTCATCCTCAACGATTACCGAGAGGACACGGATGACAGTCGGGTAAGCGGAGCTTTTGATCTGAGCGATCTCGACGGTCCCATAATCTTTTCTTTTCGCCGCAGAGGCTTTTAGACAGTAAACTGTCTTGGCGGCGTTCAGATATAAATTCACAAACCAAATTTTCTCAATTCATAAAGGAGGTAAAAATTATGAAGAGAAGATTTTCAGCAATGCTTGCTGTTCTCGTAATTCTCGCACTTGTTATGAGTATCGCAGCAATCTCAGCTTCAGCTGTTAACAACACTCCCGTTAACGGTCCCGCAAGCGTTCAGTTCAAAAAGTACCTTGTTGTACCGGGCGACGCTTACATTCCCAACACGGTAGTAACCTTTGCTATAGCTCCCGGTACTGCCATAGCTGCCGATGCTACCCACATGGCAGTATATGCAGGCCCCACCGGTGCTACAGTTAACACGGTAACCTTTGCGCCTACCGATACTACCTACACAACGGTTCAGACGGGCGACATACTTGACTCTTCCGAGCTCACAGGCGGAAAGAAGTATGCTAAGCAGACTGCAACCATCAACCTGTCAGCTTGCACCTTCACCGAGCCCGGCGTATATCGCTACAATCTTACCGAGGTTTCCTCAACCGATACAGCGGTAGGCCTTGTTACCGATCCGCTTTATCTTGACGTTTACGTTACCAGCGACGATGCAGGCGTTCTCACCGTAAGCAGCACAGTTCTTCACAGCAATGCTGCCGCTCCTGCGAGAAATGCAACATCAGGTTCGGGCGACGTTGCAACTGCAGGCGCTGCTGTTGCCGATAAGGTCGACGGTTTCGTTAACCATTATCCCACCGGTACAATCAGCATCGCAAAGGAAGTTGACGGCAACCAGGCATCAAGAGACAAGTATTTCGCAGTTACAGTTACTCTCGACAATCTTATTCCGGGTAACAAATATACTGTTGACTACGCAACCGGCGGCGCAGACGCAACCATCGCTGCAGATCCCAATGATGCCACAACGGTTATCTCGGGCACAACAACTCAGCCCGCAGAGCTTGAAGTTCCCGCCGGCGCTACTTCAATCACTCAGGTCTTCTATGTTCGTGACGGCCAGACCATCAGCATTCTCGGTCTCCCGATGGGTACAACCTACAACATAGTTGAGAACGAAGAAGACTATACTCCCGCTGTTACGGTTACCGGCGATAACGACGATACCGATCCGACAGCTTCTGAGGCTACCATTGCCGCAGCTAACAACGGCGCAAGCGGTGATATCGATGAAAACGATGCTAACACAATCCTCGTTTCTTTCACCGATACCCGTGCAGGTATTATACCGACCGGTGTTATCATGGCAATTGCTCCGTTCGCAATCGGACTTTGCCTGTTCGGCGCGGTTATTATCTTCCTCATCGCCAAGAAGAGAAGATCTGCACTCTACGCTGAATAATTCTCAGCGAATTTCTTAAAGGAAAAACGAATATCGGCTCACACTGAAAACTTTTCAGTGTGAGCCAAAGTGCGAATTCGTTATTTGAATTATGAACCATACAGTTACGGCAACGGTCCGTACGCTGTAAAAAAACACAGGTGATACGGATTGTTGCCGTATGGTTAAATTTAGGTTACTGAAAAGAGGTGAGTACAACGGTACGCAAAACGGTTATTTTTCTCAACAAAAGCGTGGACCGCATTGTAGCCATTGTATCTCTCATACTCTTTCTTATCTGTCTTTATGCGATGATAGACGCCTATATGGTTTTCGCAGGGGCAAATGACACGGGCATACTCAGGTTTAAGCCTGATCTGAGCCATCCCGAGGCCCTCGCAGAGCTGTCGGCTGACGCTGTCGCATGGTTAAGCGTTGACGATACCAAGATTGACTATCCCGTAATGCAGGGACAGAACAATGAGGAATATCTCAACAAGGACCCTTACGGTAATTATTCTCTGTCGGGAAGTATTTTCCTTGACGTAAGGAACAAAAACGACTTCACCGACGACTATTCACTCGTTTACGGACATCATATGGAATACGGCGCTATGTTCGGCGCACTTGACGCATTCATTGACAAGGAATATTTTGAAGCGCACAGAACAGGAACGCTTATGGTCCTTAACGGAAAAAACTACAGAATTGATTTCTTCGCCTCATGTAAAACTCAGGCGACCGAAAAGACGGTCTTTAATCCCACCGATATCAGCAACAGTGAGCTGCTTGAATATCTGAGCGTACATTCCGCCGTTTATTATCCCGAAGCGGTCAGCGCCCAAGAGAGAATTATAGGACTGTCAACCTGCCAGTCGGCAGAAAGTTATGAAAGAATTATTGTTTTCGGAACACTAACCGAAATACAAGGTCAGGAATCCAGATGAAGAAACTGTTTACATTCATCATTTTGCTTGTCGCATTGCTGATGTTAACAAGCACCGTGGCTTTCGCATTCAGCTATACTCCCGCAAAGGTCTCGGTACCGGTTGAAATAGAGCAGGGCGGCACAGCAGTAATAATACCGGAAGTTAACTGTCCGATTCCCGAAATCTGCGAGCTTAAACTCGCTGACGGGGAGGTCGGTCGGTTCTATATAGATTTTTCCGAACCCGGCAGCTACACCTATTCTGTTCAGGTGCAGCCTGACGGCAGAGATATAACCTTTGACACAACGGTTTACACCGTGCGCATTTACGTAATGGACGACAACGGAGTTCTGAAAACGACTGTAGTTGTCAATAAGGGCGATGAAAAGTTTGCCGGACATACGGGCAGCGACGGAACGCCCGAGTGTCTGTTGTTTGCGAACATTCTTTTGCCGCCCGAACCAACCGAGCCTTCTGACGAGGGAAGCAACGTCTCGCCGCCACCCGACAAGCGCAATCCCAAAACAAGCGACGATACAATGATGGAACATTATTTCCTCGTTGCCATGATTGCTTCGGCGGGCCTGCTCGGGCTGTCAGTCATATATCTGGCGGACACAAACAAAATGATAAAGAAAAAGAAAAATACTGATTAACATTATTGCAGACAAACACTGAATAATAAGAAAGGAGGGTTTGCGTATGAAAATCATAAATGAAAAATTTAATACTGCTTTAAGACGCTTGCTCTCCTTTATTACGGGTTTTGTCAACGCGTTTAAGAAAAAGTGTAAAAAGCCGCTGGTTTCTGCGCTTCTGGTACTCATTGTTGTTGCAATGATTTCGAGCAGTGCAGGTGAGGTTATAGCTCCGCTTGTCGCCGAAACAGTGAAGAAGAGCAGCGAGACCGCCGAGTTCGAAACGCTCAGTCTGGAGGCTTATCCTAACGGCAGGTCTTCGGAAGATAAGCTCAGCTTAAGCGGCTGGATGCCGAAGGGCGCAAAGGCTCAGGCAACCGACGTAACCGAAGAATACAACAGCGATAACGCTAAGAACGAATTGCTCGCCGATATTCCGTGGGCAAAGGTTATAGCGGCTTATGATATAAGCATTATGAACGGCGAAGAAGAGTATCAGCCCAATTCGATTTATCCCATTGAGGTTGAAATCAGCAACCCTGCAATAAAGCAGGGCTCAAAGCTTCAACTGCTTCACATAAAGGATGACGGCACGAAGGAAAAAATATCCGACTTCAGCGTTGAGGACGGAAAGCTTAGCTTCTCGGCTAAGGGCTTCAGCGTTTATGCTATTGTTGACATAGGCGCGCAGGCTTCGGGAGACATAGAAACAATCAGTTCGTTAAACGACCTGACGGGTGACCGCTCGGATGACGGATTCCTTCTTTACTATGAAGACACATCAAATACCGCACACTATTTCACACAAACGATAGTTTCAAACGCCGTATTAGCGGAAACTACGGATGCTTCACTTGCTTGTGCGTGGCATTTCACCCCGTCCGGTACAGGATACAAGATTTATACCGTAATTAGCGGCGTGCCGAAGTATATTTACAACACCAGCGGTGTAAATGTCGGTCTGGGAACCGAAGCTCAGGCGGATGTTATAGAGCTATCAACCGGCGGAAGAGCGAATTCGTATTATCTTCAGAAGAGCGGTGAAGCAAAGTACCTTCAGCATTCGGGAAGCGGCGGAGGTATCCGATATTATAAAGACCACAATAACGCCAACAACTCAAGCATTAAAATTGCGTTTGCCGATTCGATTATGGTTTCTGAGGACTTCCTTAAGCTTGACGGCAAGAGTATAGGACTTATGAGCTACTCCGGCGGAACTGTCGGATATGCGTTTATGGCTGACGCTTCAAATAACTCACTGACTATGGTGTCGATGACCGTGAGAACGGATACTGCATCCAAAACTCTGTATATTGCCGAGGACAGCGATATTACCGAGTGGACATTCCATCATGTTGCAGGTCAGCGTTATACGGTTTCAACAGAAGTCGGCGGTGCTACAAAATATCTTAATATAGGCAATACACTGACTCTTGTCAATGAGGATCAGGCGTCGGAGATAACTGTTCTGTCAAATACTAAGAACCAGATTTCGCTCTCTGCAAACGGTAAATCAATTAACTTCAACGGCACTTCATTCAACGGTGCAACTTCAAATTCAACCACGGCGTCACAGTGGCTGTATTTCGTTGAAAAGTCTGCCTTGAGCAGTGATGATTACGTCACCTACTTTGCGGATAAGGTCAGCATTTCCGAGGTTCCCAACGGAGAAAATGTTATTGTATATACCCGTGTATGGAACGACTCGACTATGTCGTATGATTTCTATGCTATTGACCATGACGGTTCGCTTTATCCGTGCTACGAACGAGGCGACAACATTACCTGGATAGGAAACCAGATAAATACGTTACTCTGGAATTTCACCGAATATTACGCCGAGGACGGAGTAACCCCCAATAATTATTTTGAGCTTTATAACCCCTATTCGAGAAAGTATATCGCTCCTCAGATTAAGGACGGACAGACTCTTTCCGACAATACTATCGGTATAAACCTTCCCGGCAGGGGATACGGCGAATACTATTCTTCAATTATTGCATGGGATGAGCCGTATTACGCTTATGCGGGAATTGAGGCCGATATTGCAAACGGAAGAATTTTTTCCGGTGCCAAGGCTGACGCCGACTCCTTCTATTTCGCAATTATTGAAACTCCGAGCGGCACTCTGACAGAGGTTGACACGGTTGACAACAGCGAGTACGGAATTACAATGAAGATGATCGACTTCCCGACTCAGAGCGCTACGAACGGCTACTTACAGAATGACTTTTTAGGCACAAATTCTACAAGTATGGACGGTGCGACTAAGAATCTTCTTTCGTCCAATCTCGGCAATGACGGATATCCCACGACGGTCAGAACAAGCCGCCCGCTTTCCGAGCTTTATTCGGGCGCTTCGACGGTCAATCATCTGTTCCTCGAGAGCACATATCACGCCAGCGGTTATTATGAGTATGACAGTTGCCAAAACTTCGCAACCCTGCTTGATAAAAACGGCAACAGAACATCTGACTTTACCGTATATAAGGAGCTCGGTACAACCGACTTGAGTATTAAGCCGACTCTTCAGCACGGTCAGTTCTTCCCCTACGATAAGATTACGGCAAATTCCTTTGCGGTTAAAAATCCTGAAAACCTTTACAGCGCACTTGCAAACCCCAGCAATACATCTATCGGCAAGCTGTCCGACAGTGATCCCCGTAAGCACGAAAGACTGCACCTTGTAAGCAATCCGAATTATTACAACGGTATGGAAATGACCGCGACCTTCACCTCGACTCCTAACGGTAAGGATGCCTGGGGCAACGATATAATCTTCGAGTTTACTGGCGACGACGACTTCTGGTTCTATGCCGACGGCGAGCTTCTTATCGACCTCGGAGGTATCCATTCCGCCCTTCAGGGAAGCGTCAACTTCTCGACAGGTCAGGTAATAGTCGAAGGTGTTCAGAAGACAATCCGTCAGGTATTTGAAGAAAATTACAGAGAAAGAAATCCCTCTGCTACACAGCAGGAAGTTGACAATTATCTCGCCGGATTCTTTGAACCCGGTTCAACCGTATTCAGACCTTACACCACGCACCAGATGCGCGTATTCTATATGGAGAGAGGCGCAGGAGCTTCCAACCTTCACATGCGCTTCAATCTCAGTAACGTAACGCCCGGTAATGTTATGCTTACCAAGACCGTTACGGGCTCCGATGACCTTGACTTCAACCTTGTTGAGTATCCTTATCAGATCTGGTACAAGGACGGAAACAACGTTGAGCGTCTGCTTACTAACGATAACAACATTATTAACGTCACCTATCAGAATTCAACTCAGAGGGTTGACTATCTTCCCGTATATACTCCGCCTAACAGCACGGTTTCGTACAACTCGGTTTATCTGCTCAATCCGGGTAAGAGCGCCGAGGTACATTTCCCGACGAATACCATTGAGTACAAAATAGTCGAATGCGGTATTAACGACGAGGTTTACGACTCGGTCAAGATTAACGGCGTTACGGCGACCGGAGATACAATTACCGGCTCGGGAAGAAGCTCGTACGATTCGGGCTGGATCAGCGTTGCGCAGCGACCCTCGATTGTATTCGAAAACCATGTCGATCCCGATTCGCTTCGTACAATCAGCATTGAAAAGACCTTGTTTGATGAGCAGGGACATGTGCTTAATGCGTCGCAGGATAAATCGGTATTCAATTACAGGCTTTATCTTTCAAACGGCACCGACGACAACCTTGAGCTTGCGAATATGACAAAATACTATGTCACCGACCATCAGGGCCATCTCTGCAGATGGGATGCAAGCGCCGGCAGACTTGTACCGACGTCTTACAGCGATTATGATAATCTGACGGGCAGCGAGAAGGCGCCGCTTACCTTTGAAACCTCTATGAACGGCGCAATTTCGAAGATACCCGCCGGTTACACGGTTCATATACCCAATGTTACCGTCGGCACGAAATTCATGCTCGTTGAAAAGGATAACGAAATACCTGTCGGCTACAGTTTCGTTGCCTATGAACGTGAAAGCGGAACGTATCATGCCGAGGACGGCGACACGCTTAACTCCGGCTGGGTCAGAGCAAACGAATCGCCCAAGATGTATGTTCAGAATAAACGAGGCTGGGGACTTGATGTCAATAAGCAGTGGAGCGACAGCAGCTTCACCAAGTCACACGATCCCGTATATGTCGCAGTTTATGCCGGCGGTACGCTCGTTCCCGACACACTCAGAGAAATTACAAACTCGAGAAAAACCGCACGTTACTTCTTCGACAGCCTGATAAGCGGTACGACCTTTGCCGATTATGCAGTACACGAGGTTGAGCTTACAAATCCCGTTGTCGATTCCGACGGAAAAGTAACATCATATTCAGCCCTTACACGTAAGCTTAACGACGGAGACCTTACCGTTGTCAATGCTGTCGCAAGCAACACCAACACGTCCGCCCCGTATTCGTACAGCGTTGAGTACAGCAAGGGTGAACCCGTTTCCACAGATGACGAGCAGTCGAATCTTAAAAACGTCAGAACCGATACTATAACGAACACCCGTACGGGCGGTGTCGTAATAACACTTTACGATATGAAGACCAACCTGCCTCTTGCAGGCGGTAAGTTTACGCTTATGCAGGGTGATAACCGCCTCGGTACGTTCACCTCGGATTCGCACGGCAGAGTTACAATACTTTACGACTTTGAGAGAAACGTCAATTACAGTCTGACCGAAACCGAGGCTCCCGCGGCTTATGTCGGTATCCGTAATACTGCGGTATTCTCGATAGCAAACGACGATACCGTTACTATAAGCGGCAACAGCTCAGAGTGGCAGAACGGCAGAAAGTCTGATATTGCGGGCGACAAGCTTATAGCGTATATCGACATATTCAATAAGCCGTTTACCCTCAGCGCTGTCAAGGTTGACTCCATCACGGGCGACCCGATTACAAATGCGCACTTTGCGCTTTACAGAAGCGTCAGCGGTATCGGCGGTTTGGTTAAGGACCTTAACCCGATGCCCGGTTACGGGGACCTTGTTACGGGTACGGATGGCGTCATTCCGCAAATTGACAATACGCTCAAAGCGGGTAAGTATTATATTACCGAGCTTTCGCCGGCTTACGGTTATGCGCTGTTAACCGAGGACATAGAGTTTACGATTTCTCAGCTCGGCGAGATTACTGTTGACAGCGCAGGACACGGCGACTATCTCAGCATAACGGGCACAAACGAGAATATCTGTACTATAGCCATACCCAACACGCCCGTTGATATGTTCGCAAATCTTACAATAACCAAAACCGTTACGGGCAATATGGGCAACAGAGCAAAGGACTTCACGTTTACGCTGACGGTTGCCGGAGTATTGCCGACGGCTGAATTTGAGTGGGCGAAGAACGGCGTTGTTCAGACGCAGAAGCTCCATACGGGCGACAGCTTCACACTCAGACACGGCGAGAGCGTTACTATTGTTCTGCCTCTTGATACCGATATCACGATAGCGGAGAACAACGATTACTATAAGACCTCGTTCAAGTTAGGCGATGCCGCAGCCGAAGATGTTACTTCAAAGACATTCCGTCTGACGGGTGACGCAACGCTTGCCGTAACGAATACCAGAGACAGTACGATACCGACCGGTATTTTCGACACTTCGGTAACGCCGTATGCTGTCACGCTTGTTGTAATTGTAGCTGCGTTTGCAACCGTGATGATTATTAAGAAAAAGAAAAGAAAATAAGTGAAAGGGGATGACGGTACGGAAAAGAAAAGCAGATTAAAAACAGCTGTGCTGGCGCTTCTGGCGGCTGCACTCATAACCGTACTCGTCATATCTCTTTATCAGGGACTGAAGGTCTATCTTCCTCAGAAGCAGGAGCAGGAGAGATTCTCCGAAATCCGTCGTATTGCAGAGGATGAAAATGAAAACGCAGACGGCAAGGGTCTTTACAGGCTCTCTGAGCACAATTCCGATTTCGTAGGCTGGCTTTCAATTCCCGACACGGTCATCGACTATCCTGTAGTTATGCCGCCCGAAAACGATTCTCAGTACTATCTGCACAGGGATTTTGATAAGAACTATTCCTTTTCGGGCATTCCGTTTATCGGTGAGGGTTGTGACGAAAATTCGGATATCTTCATCATTTACGGTCACAATATGAAGACGGGTACAATGTTCGGCACGCTTGACAAGTATGCGAATCAGGAATGGCTTGACGCTCATCCGGATTTCACATTTGAAACTCTGACGGATAAAAGGACATACCGTGTTTTTGCCGTTTTCCGCACAAAGGTCAACAGCAAAAATGAATACCGTTACTTTGACAACGTCGGTAATTACGATACTGATGAATTTCAGCGTATTGCAAACGAATTCAAATCGAGATCCGAGATTGAAACTGACGCCTTTCCGTCTGATAATGAGCAGATACTTATTCTTTCAACCTGCAGTTATCACACGGAAAACGGACGCTTTGCCGTCGCCGCATACAGAGTGGACGGCGTTGAGCGGTAATCCCGACACGTCACATCTTAATACACATATAAAAACAGGATTGAACGAAACGTTCAATCCTGTTTTTGGTGCGAGAGTGGGGTGTGCTTTCCCACTCTCGCTTACTGTTTACAGCGGTTGTTAAGCTTCCGATTGGTTGGCGGTTGAGATTGGCAGATTTTTTCCATGTTAAAAAGATGTTT
>JAEEUJ010000185.1 GCA_016290515.1 Clostridiaceae bacterium | reverse complement strand
TGTGAAAAAAACGGCAAAAAGAAAACCCGCATTCAGCGGGTTTTGCTTACAGATTATCGGAAAAATCAAGTTCCTTGCGCTCGGAGGTAAAGCCCCGTCCCCTGACCTCTTTTATCTTGGTCACGGTCACGAAGGCCTCGGGGTCGATTTCGCGGACTATCTCGTTGGCGGCGTAAAGCTTACGCGAATGAATAATGCACATTATTGCCATTGAATCCGCACCCAGAGCGCCGGTCTGAATATGGCTTAATGTCACGCCCGCGCGAAGCTCGGTGAGGAACTTGACGCGGATTTCGTCGTACTTTTTGGAAATGACGAACAGCTGAATCTGCGCCTGACCGAAAATCATAACCTGCTCAAGTACAAGCGCTTCAAGCACAAGCACGACTATACCCGTCATAATGCTTTCGGAATCGGAGACTATCGCCTGAGCGCCGACAACTATAATATCGGTGACATATACGAAAATCGCAACCGAACGGTGAGTGAGCTTGGCGAGTATGAGATTAATAATATCCATGCCGCCCGTTGACGAGCCGACGCGCATAACAAGTCCCAGCGAAAGTCCCAACAGCACGCCCGCGTACAGCGCGGCCATAAGGCGGTCGTCGGTCAGAGTTTCGATACCGGGTATCCGCTGAAAAAGCGAGAGAAACGCAGGGTAAAGGAAGGTGCTCGCGATACTTGTGAAAAACAGCTTTTTGCCGATAACCAGCAGGCCGAGCAGAAGCAGGATTACGTTCATCGCCAGAACAAGCAACGCCGTATCGAAGCCGAAAACCTTGCCGAGCACTATGGCGATACCCGTCGTGCCGCCCATTATGATATCTTGCGGTATGATAAACGCGGCTACGACAAACGCCAGCAGCGCGTTGCCTGCAAGTACAAACAGCGCGGTTTTAAGGGTTGAAATGCCCTTTTTTTTCGCATCCTTGCTCATAATTCTCCTCCCTTTCGTATTCGTATTATTACCACGGAATATTTTATTAGAACGCGACGAAAAAATCAAGTGGTTTTGAGTAAAAATATTCAATTTTAATAGCCAATATTCAGCTATGTGTTTTTTAACTCGCTGATGCGACAAGATGTGCTTATGGACATTTCGCGGTATAAGTGGTAAAATATTAATAAGATAAAGGAGTGACGTTATGGTATCCTATATAGAAAACGGCTGCCTTGAAATAGGCGTCAAGCATTTCGGCGCGGTGCTGACAAGCGTTAAATCAAAGAAAAGCGATTTTGAATTTCTGTGGCAGGGAAATCCCGAAATCTGGAACGGTCAGTCCCCTGTTCTCTTCCCGATAATCGGACGGCTGCTCGGTGACAAGTGCATAATCGACGGCAAGGAATATCAGATTATTCGCCACGGACTTGCGCGTCACAGCGGGTTTGATTTAATCGAAAAGACTGAGAACAGGCTCGTTTTCCTTCAGCGCGAGGATAAGGAAACGCTCAAATGCTATCCGTATAAATACGAGCTGTATATGAGCTTTGAAATTGACGGCAACACGCTGACCGTTACGCATACCGTTAAAAATCCGAACGAAAAGGAAATGTATTTCTCACTGGGCGCTCATCCCGCGTTCAACTGCGAAACCGGCGATAAGATAATATTTGAAAAGGAAGAGACCGCCTACTGCGAGCGCATAGACCGAGATTCGATACTGCTCTCGGAAAAGGAGCTTATACTCGATAACTCGGACACTATAACCATAGAAAAAGATACCTTCGATAAGGACGTAATGATTTTCTCGGGACTTAACTCAAAGCGCGTTACTCTCGAAAGCGCGCACAGTCAGAGAAAGATCAGCTTCGAATTCTTTGACGCGCCGTTTTTCTCGGTATGGGCAAAGCCCGACGCGCCGTTTGTATGTCTCGAGCCGTGGTACGGAATAAACGACTCATACGAAAAGATGCCCGATTTCGCGCACAAGCGCGGTAACGTAAGGCTTGAAGCGGGCGAAAGTTTTTCGTTTTCGTGGAGGGCGACATTCAGCGAATAATTCATATTTTTCCTGTTGACTGAAGGACGGCAATAAGGTAAAATATAGGTAGAACACAAGTCAGGAGGAATTGAAAATGAGCGAGGAATACGGCCCCGATATCATTTCGGTAGTTGACGACGACGGCGTTGAGCATACCTTTGAGGAGCTCGACAGAATCGAAACCGATACGGGCAGATACGTTGCCCTTATCCCCGCCTACGACGAGGCGACGGAAATTCTTGACGACGACGGCGAGCTTATAATTCTGCGCGTTGAGGAAGAGGGCGAGGAAACTTATCTTGCGCCCATCGAGGACGAAAAGGAATTCGATGAAGTCGGCAAAATCTTTGAGGAAAGACTTTCCGAGCTGTTTGACTTTGACGGTGAGGAAGAGGACGAATAATCCGCTTTCAATTGACAACACTTATAACGCCTGCCCGATGCGATAAATGTTTCGGTTGATATTAACCCAACACATTTTTCAAGGGAGTCGAAATACGACGGTTGTGGAGCAGACCTCCCGCTTTTGCGGACGTTGGGAGCATACGGATGCCCGAGTGAGACACCCACCTGCTTTTAGACGCAGGTTATTATTCACCGACTACGGTCGGGCGGGTGATAAAAAAGACTTGCACAAGTTGCAGGTCTTTTTTTATTATGTTGTAAAGAATCAAAAGCGATAAACAAATTTGAGTTTGTCGAGGTAACCAAATCGTAGGGGCGAGCTTTGCTCGCCCGTAGTTTACATATTATTTGACGGGCGGGCAAAGCCCGCCCCTACGGATTATGCCCCGCCAAACTCCGATTCACAAAGCCAACACATTTACTTGACATAATCAGTGTGAAAAAATATAATAATTCTGTAAATATTCTATTTCAGAGGTATCATTATGGTTAATCAGCAAAGACTCATTGATTTATTTAAGGAACTTGTTTCAATCGACAGCCCTTCGCTTCACGAAAGGCAGATGTGCGACGCCGTAAAAGCGAAGCTCGCAGAACTCGGTATCGAAACGTATGAGGATAATGCGGGAGAAATAATCGGCGGAAACTCGGGCAATCTTTACGCCTATATTGACGGCGGACTTGACCTGCCGCCCATTCTGTTCTCATCGCACATGGATACGGTTGAGCCGTCGCACGGCAAGACTGCGGTAGTTCACAGCGACGGAACAATCACATCCGACGGTACAACGGTTCTCGGCTCGGACGACCTGTCGGGAGTCTGCTCAATAATCGAGGCGCTCAGAGTGCTTAAGGAAAGCGGTGAGAAATTCCGTCCCGTAGAAGTTGTTTTCACGGTATCCGAAGAAACCCACTGCATGGGCGCTGCTCACGCACCGTTTGACAGAATCAAGTCAAAGGAGTGCTATGTTCTCGACCTCTCGGGTGAAATAGGCGAGGCTTCAAACAAGGCTCCGTCAATCATCACCTATACCGTTTCTCTTCACGGCAAGGCGGCTCATGCTGCATTCAAGCCC